>WGEM01000157.1 GCA_015492755.1 Gemmatimonadota bacterium
AGCTCCTCCACCGCCCGAGTCGAGCCTCGGGCGGTGGAGGAGCTCGGGGAACTCGTAGTACAGCACCCCCTCCCGGGAAATCTCCGACCGGACCCGGAACCCGTCGTCCATGGAGGTGAGCACGCGTTCCGCAGCGGTGAGCGAGAGGTTGAGGTCTGCCGCCACCTCCGTGACGGTGAGGGTACCGCCGCGCGCCTCTGCGAGGCGGAGGATCTTGCGCTGCAAGCCCGTCATGAGCGCCCGCTGCCGCTCCTGCTGGGCCCGCCACCCCCAGAAGAACATGGCGGACCCTCCGGCACCCATGGCCGCTCCCACCGCGATGGCGGCGGCCTCCGCCTCGATGATCCCCACCATGGCAAGGAAGCCCGCCAGGATCACCCCCGCCGCGCCCAGGACCCGGCGCTTCACCCCGCCGCTGGGGAGCGGTTCGTCCACGGCGTCCGCCGTGGGTCCCGGCACCCGCTCCGGCTCCACACCCGCAGCCTGGAGCGCCCGCGAGGCGTGCTCCCATCCCAGGCCGCACCGGGGACAGGTGAGGTGTTTGCGACGCGCGAGCCAGTAGACCAGCCCACCGAAGCCGTAGGTGAGGAACGACACCACCACCAGCAGGCCCACGTGGCCGGCCCGGCGAAAGTACGGAATTCCCTCACCCTGGTACCCGCAACGGGGGCATCGCCGCACCGCCGCGGGCCGCAGCAGGGCGTGGCCGACGGGCCGGGCGGTCCCACAGGTGGGACACCGGACCGCGTCCGATCTCAGTTGTTCACCACACGTCGAACAGCGCATGCACCCTGACCTGCTGAGATCTCCGGAGCGACCGTCCCTACGGACGCCGAGCCCGAAAGATTCACGACTTCACCCCCTGCACCGCGGCGCCTCAATCGATCCGGACGAGGCGCCAGCGCAGCTCTGATTCCGGAAGCGACGCCGCTCCCCCGGCGCCACCGAGGCGCAACGTCACCGATCCTCCCTGCGGCGGCCGCACGATGTAGTATTCCGCCGACGAGGACTGCAGGTTCCGCGCCACCGACGCGTCGACGGCCCCCAGCGTGTCCACCACGGAGAGGAACCCGGCACCCAGCAGCTCCGGCAGGTTCACGCCGGGATACGCCAACGGTGGCGGGAACCCCTGCTCATCCAGCGCGGTGGCGGCCCACCAGTCCGCCAGGAGCGGCGGCCACGCCTGCCCGGAGCGTTGCACCACGTTTTCCACGCCGGTGCGCGTGGAGCGCACCAGGTCGCGCAGGATTCCGTCGCCGTACCGCGCGGCCAGATACAGGACGTGGAGCCACCCCGCCCCCCGCTCTTCCAGCGTGCCCTGCCCCGCGGTGACGATGAGGCTCACCGCACCCGGGTCGGCGAGGTAGCGCAGCGCACGCGTGCGGTTGCCGGCTCGGAAGAGCTCCGCGTCGTCCTCGTCGCCGGCGGAGGCGTACGCCCGCCCCACAAGCTCCTCCGCCATCTGAGCGAGGCCTTCGGAGAGCCAGAGGGCCTCATTGGACTCGGCCTCGAGCTTCAGGATCCGCTCATTGAAGTGCACCATGTGCTGGAACTCGTGCGCCAGGATCGCCGGCACCACGTCGAGCACCTTGTTCTTTGGTCGGGGATCGGAGTGCCTGCCGGAGGGGTCGGGGACCAGCGCGTAGAAGATCTCGCCCCGGTTGCTCCCCTCCCGCTCGGGAAGGAGGTCGACACCGAAGAAGAAGCCCCCCACGAAACCGGATGCGCCACGGGGGGTGAGACGGTTCACCACCGACGTGAAGAGGATGATGACCCGCTCATTTCCGTCCAGGTCCGACTCCTCACCGAAGGCGCCCGTCACCACCGGATGAATGACGTCGTCGAAGCGGTGCGAGAACGCCTCCAGATCGGCGGACGTGAACACTCCCGACTCCGCCTCCTCCACGAAGATGGCGGCGTGGGCACCCACGTATTCCGCCACCGCGACGACCTCTTCGAACTCGCGGTCCTTGTTGAACACCTTGAAGGTCCGGCGCTCACCTTTCTGAGGCACGGTGCGCGCCGGCGCCCCCCCACCTTCGCGCGCCACGGACGCCTCCCCGCCGCCCGGAGCACGGAGGACCCGTTCCTCCACACGCCGCAGTTCGTCGTCCCAGAACGCCTGCGGATCGGGCCGCCGCTCCGGCCCCGGCGTCCCCCCCGCCCGGGTCCCGCTCCTACGGTGGAGGGGAGTCAGACCTGACACCGCGGCGGCCTGCGCACCGTAGCTCAACGCGGTGAGCACGTACGGCACCTGCGCCCCCGCCACGGTGCCGGCGGAGTACACCGTGGCGAGATACACGCCCGGAGCGATGCGCAGGCAGGCGAACCCCTGCGGGTCGGCCACGTCCACCACCTGACCCACTTCGGGCTCCTCCAGCGCCCCGTCGCCGGTGACGGTGAAGGCCCGTGCTTCACTGGCCACCGTGCCCAGTTGCACGCGCACCTCCACCTGGCGCCGGGCGAGGCAGGCGGGCACGCGCACGTGGAGCTCGGTGGTGGTGGCCGAGGTGACCTCTCCCCGCACCCCGGAGAAGCGGACCACATTCTGCTCCGGGAGGGGGCTGAAGTTGGACCCCCGCAACACGACCGCCTCCCCGGGGGCCGCCTCTGCAGGGGTCACCGACGCGAGCTCGGGGCGGTCCACCAGCGTGAGCTCGAAGAGGACCGAGACCGTCGGGTCGTCGGCGAGCTCGGCGCGCACCTGCACCGGACCCGGCGTGGCCCCCAGCCGCACCGTGGCGAAGGCGGAGCCCGTCTCGTCGGTGAGCGTCGCCGCGGAGGTGACCAGCTCGGCGTCTCCCGAGACCACCTCCATCTTCTGGACCTCGCCGTGGCACGTCTGGCAGAGGATGCCGGCGTGCACGTGCGGACGGTGGTCGAAATACACGTGATCGGGGAGGGAATGGATC
>WGEM01000158.1 GCA_015492755.1 Gemmatimonadota bacterium
CCAACCCACAATCTTTGATGTCATTGTCCTGCACGTGGATGGGCACGTGGTGGGTTCGCGGTTGATCCATCGTCGCTTCTCCTCGCCGTAGCGCTGCTACGCCTCGTCGGCGCTCCTTGACTGAACACGCGAACGCACCATGTGCGCGGCCCACTCCTTTACTCGGACAGGCTCCTAGGAGCCTGTCCGAGTCAGGAAGCGGGCGCGGCCTCCCGGCCGCGCCCGCTTCTCCGTGCTTCAGCCCAGGAGCAGCCGGAGGGCGAAGACCACGATGGCGGCGGTGACCACCTGACGCACCCAGCGCTGTCCCTTCAGCACCTGGAGCCGTACACCCACCAGCGCCCCCGACACGGTTCCGGCGGACAGCGCCAGCCCGTAGGGCCAGTGCACCATTCCGTTCCAGGCGAAGATGGCCAGCGCCACCGGCGTGAAGATGAGGACCACCGTCACTTTGATGGCGTTGCCCCGGATGAGGTCCAGGCCGAAGGCCGAGGTGAGCGCCAGAAGCACGAACCCCACCCCCGCCTGAATGAAGCCGCCGTACACCCCGACTCCGAAGAACGCGGCTACCAGGCCCCAGCGGGAGGCGCCGGCGGGCGGCTCGGCGCGGCCCACCGCCGGCGGACGGATGGGATGCCAGAGCGTCCACGCCGCCGCCGCCAGGAGCACCAGCGCCAGGATCCGCTCGAAGAGCGCGTCGTCGATGCGCACCGCCGCCCACGTGCCCACCAGGACGCCCGCAAGCGCCGGCGGAACCGCCAACCGGAGCCACGGCCACCCCACCAGCTTCCGGCGATGAAAGCTCCAGGTGGCCCCCACGTTCTGAAGCAGAATGGCCACCCGGTTGGTGCCGTTGGCCACGCCGGCCGGGAGCCCCAGGAAGATGAGCACCGGGAGGGTGAGCATGGACCCGCCACCGGCGATGACGTTGACGGCGCCGGCGACGAGGCCCACGGCGAAGAGGAGAAGCAGTGTCGGGAGGTCCAGAGTCTCGTCCTTTCCAGCGGGTGAGGCGCGCGCCCATCCTGGCACGCCCCGGCGGCGGCGTCCAGATGCGGTGAGGCCCCGCCGCCCTGGAGGGCGGCGGGGCCTCGAGCCCGCGTGAGCCGGACGGTGGTCCGCCCGCCCCTCGTCAGAAGGTGATCTGGAAGCCCACGTTCACGTTGCGCGGATAGCCCAGGAAGACCTCGGCGTCGTCCGCGTCATGGTCCTTGTCCCAGGAGTTGAACCGCGAGTTATCCCGCGCGTCCTGGACGTAGACCTTGTCGAAGAGGTTGTAAATGTTCACGAAGAAGCGGAGGTCTCCGCCCTTCCACACCGGAAGTACGTCGTTCAGGCGGTACGAGGCGTTGAGGTCGAAGACCTGATAGCCCGGAGCCTTCCACGACTGCACGCCCGCCTCGGCGGGGTCGGTACGGTTGAAGGGGTCAAACTGCGCGTAGTGCTCGCCATACGCCCGCATGGTGAGCGACGCGAAGGCTCCCTCCACCGGGAATACCGAGGCGCTGATGGCCAACTGGCGCTGCGGGGCGTCCGCCACCTTCAGGTCCTTGATGTAGAAGTCGTAGGTGATGGTGTTGGAGCGGTCGTCGGTGACGAACTGGCCCTGCACGTCGTCGAGGTACTTCCAGTTGCCCAGCGAGAGCGCCGCGTCGAAGCGCAGCAGGTCCGTGGGTTGGTACGCCGCCTGAGCCTCGATCCCCATGTGGCGGGCGTCCACACCCAGGAGACGCACCAGACCGTCCTGACCGTCGCCGGTGAGGTTCCGCACGAACATGTTGTTCGCCCGGTCCTTCCAGGTCGTGTGGTAGAGGTTCAGGTCGAACGAGACCCCGCGGTCCAACGAGCGGAACTGCACACCCGCCTCGAAGGAGAGGAACTTCTCGTTCTTCGGATCGTCGAGCTTCACGCCGTTCACGTCGTCGATGACGCCGTCGAAGATCGGCACCTTCGAGACGTAGCCGGCGTTGGCGAAGACCGACCACTCCTGGTTCAGGTTGCGCACCGCGCCACCCTTGAGCTGGAAGCCGTTCAGCCCGCCGCTGTTCAGCACCAGGGGCTTCCCGGTGCCGTCGTCGGTGAAGAAGTCCTCGAAGGTGTACTCGTTGCGGGCCCAACCGAACATTCCGTAGAGCGAGCCGTCCCTGGTGCTCTTCTCCGCCTGGACGTAGGCGCCCAGCCAGTCCACGGTGTTCTGGTTGTTGTAGTTGATCTTGTCGCCCAGCCCACGCTTCTTCTCCTCCTCCGTCCAGAAGTCGGAGCCGCGGGTCTCGTAGTAGTAGGTGCAGGTGTTGCAGAGCAGGTCCCGCACCTCCCGATAGTGCTCGATCTCGGCGGTGCGCCAGTCCACGCCCACCTCCGCGGTCCATCCGGACTGGAAGTCCTTACGAAGCTTCGAGATGGCGCCGATGGTCCACTGGTTGTTCACCGAGTTCCGGAGGATGTATCCGGCGGAGCCGTCACCCCGGGCGTCGTTCTTGGCGATGATGGCGTTCCAGTCCGGTACGCGCTGTCCGTAGTCGTACCGGAACGCGCCGTTGCGGCTGGATCCGTAGGTGCCGGTACCACCCCCGTTCCCACCGGAGTAGTACGCCACCGTGGTGAGCGTGAGCCCGTTCCCGAAGTAGGAGTACCAGTTCAGGTTCAGCTGGGGCTTGTGGAAGTAGTTCTCCCGCTCGTTGAGGTACGCGCAGTTGTACCGGTCACGAGGCTCGCCACCTCCGGGGCCGGTGCTGGAGAACTGCTTGCCCTTGTAGTCGCAGCTCACCGGACCCACGTTGGGGCTCGCCACCCGGCCGGCCTCCTTGTACTTGTCGAAGGCCGCGACGTCGTAGTCGGGGAGCGAGCGCGCGAAGTCCTGATCCAGCGTGCCCAGGTTCAGCTTGTAGAGGTTCTGGCCGTGGCGCTGCGGCGCGCCCACCGCGTAGAACTCGATGCGGTTACGGGCGTTTACCTGATAGGACGTGGCCAGATAGTATGCCCACGCATCCGTCCAGGTGGCGTCTCCTCCAAAGAACCCACGATACATCCCGTCGCCGGTCTTGCGTACCAGCGAGGCGGTGAGCGCGAACCCGTTGTGCTCACCGGTGTTCACGATGAAGGTCTGCTTCATCAGATTCCGCACCGGCTTGCCGTCCTTGAAGATGTACGACTTCCCGGCGGCGTTCACCTTACCGAGCCCGAACTCCTGCTTATACGTGAAGCCGGGCGCCCGCGACGCGGGATCGGTGATGACGTTGAGCGTGCCACCGATGGAGGGCGTCGCCAGGTTCACCGCCGAGAGGCCGCGCTGAAGCTGGATGCTGGTGGCAGCGTCTCCCAGCCCGTCCCAGTTGGACCAGTACACCCAGCCGTTCTCCATGTCGTTGACGGGCACGCCGTTGATCATCACCGCCGTGTTGCGCTGACTGAAGCCGCGAACATTGATGCGGGCGTCGCCGGCGCCGCCGCCCTGCGGAGTGGCGTACACGCTGGGCGTCACGTTCAGCACCAGGGGCAGATCACGCGAACCGAGCTGGTTCTGGATCTGCACCTTGTTCACGTTGCTGAACGCCACCGGCGTCTTGCGCTCGATGGCGCGCGTGGCGAAGACCTCCAGCGCGTCCAGCGCCACCGCCTCCTGCGTCAGCTGGAAGTCCAGCGTCACCGTCTGGCCCGCCTGAAGCATCACGTCGTCCACCGCCTGGCGGCCGTAGCCGATCATGCGCACGTCCACCAGGTACGGCCCACCGGGCCGGAGCCCCGTGACCGCGTAGCGGCCGTCCGTGCCCGAGAGACCGCCGGTCTGCACGCCCGTGACCTGGTTCGTGATCACGATCTGCGCACCGGAGACCGGCGCGCCGCTGTCGTCCGTGATCCGCCCCGTGATGGTGGCGGTGGACTGGGCGGCGACGTCGGCGGTCCCGACCGCCATCGCGACCGCGATGGCGAGCCAAGCAAATCCGTTGCCGAATCGCATGTAGGATCCCTCCAATCCGTAAGGTTGACCGATCCAGCGGACCCCCGGCCCGTGGAGCGTGGTGGAATTCTAGCGGAAATCTTCGACGCGAAAAGCAAACATTTGGTGACAATCCCGTCACGACGGCGCGCCCTTCGTAAGTGACCGTAATATCATCACTTACGACGTCAATATTTATGCATTTCCATGCAGATCCACCGTGCTGCCGCCGCCAGGACTCCCTCCGCCGTCGCGCCGGCCGGCCGCCGTCCACGCAGAACACCCCCCGGAGCCGGTGGGCTCCGGGGGGTGCGTTGGACCCCGTAACGCACCGGTGCAGGCCTACTTCACGGCGTTGATCATGTCGAAGATGGGCAGGTACATGGCCACGATCATGCCACCCACGACGACGCCCAGCACCACGATCATGATGGGCTCCATGGCAGAGAGGAGCGCCTCCACCGCGGTATCCACCTCGTCGTCGTAGAAGTCGGCGATCTTGGTAAGCATCTCATCCAGCCCACCTGTCTGCTCGCCCACGTTGATCATCTGCACCACCATGGGCGGGAATACGCCCGACTCCTTGAGCGGGCCCGAAATCGTCTCACCGCCCGCGATGGAGGCACGCGAATTCATCACCGCGTCATGGATCACCCGGTTGCCCGCGGTCTTGGCGGTGATCTCGAGACCCTCCAGGATCGACACGCCCGACGAGACCAGCGTCCCCAGCGTCCGCGTGAACCGTGACACCGCCGACTTGCGCTGCAGATCGCCGAGAATGGGCAGGTTGAGGAGAATCTTGTCGATGATCAACTCGCCCTTGTCCGTCTTGTAGAACTGACGGAGGCCGAAGAGCCCCAGTCCGATGCCCAGCGCCACCGCCCACCAGTAGGCCTGGAGGAAGGCCGACATCCCGATGACGATGCGGGTGGGGAGGGGGAGCGGGATCCCCGCGGACTCGAACATCGTCTGGAAGGTGGGGATCACGAACACCAGCAGGATCACGATGGCGCCGCCGGCCACCGAGAAGATCACCGCCGGGTAAATCATGGCGCCTTTGATCTTCCGGATGAGGGCGTCGTTCTTTTCCAGGAACGTCGCCAGGCGGAGGAGGATGGTGTCCAGGATACCGCCCGCCTCACCGGCGGCCACCATGTTCACGTAGAGCTCGGTGAAGATCTTGGGGTGCTTGCCCATGGCGTCGGCCAGCGTGTGTCCCGACTCCACGTCGTAGAGCACCTCGCTGATCACCTTTCGCAGGGCGGGGTTCTCCGTCTGCTCCGCCAGGATGTCGAGGCTCTGAACCAGCGGGAGCCCCGAGTTGATCATCGTGGCGAACTGCCGGGTGAAGATGACGATGTCCCGGGTGCTCACGCCGGTGCCGAAGGTGATGCTCAGTTCCTTCGACTTCTCCCGCACGGAGACGGGAATCAGCTTCTGCTTATGCAGATGCGCGAGGACGTCTTCCTTGGTGGGAAGGTCGATTTCGCCGGTGAGGATGTCCCCGCCGGATGCGGGCCGGGCGCTGTACGCGAACGTTGGCATGAAACCTCGTACCTACTGGATCCGAGTGGACACTACTCAGCCTGCGCCGGCTCGCCCACCGCGCGCAAGAGTTCGTTGGGATCGGAGGAACGCTTGAGGGCCTCCTCCAGCGTCACCTCGCCCTTCATATACAGCATCTGCAGGGCATCGTTCATCGTCTGCATTCCGTGCTTCTTTCCCGCCTGCATCAGCGAGTAGATCTGGTGGATCTTCTCGTCCCGGATGACGGCGCGGATGGCGGGCGTGCAGATCATCACCTCGGCGGCGCAGACGCGACCCTTCCCCTTCGCCCGCGGCAGAAGCGTCTGCGTGATGACACCCTCCAGCGTGAAGGCGAGCTGGGCCCGCACCTGCGCCTGCTGGTGCGCCGGGAAGGCGTCGATGATGCGGTTGATGGACTCCGCCGCGGAGTTGGTGTGGAGCGTCGCGAACACCAGGTGACCCGTCTCGGCAATGGTGAGCGCCGCGCCGATGGTCTCCAGATCGCGCATCTCACCGATGAGCACCACGTCCGGGTCCTGCCGGAGCGCGTACTTGAGCGCCGCCGAGAAGCTCTTGGTGTCGGCCCCCACCTCCCGCTGGTTGATCATGCACTTCTTGTGGCGGTGGATGAACTCGATGGGGTCCTCGATGGTGATGATGTGCCCCCGGCGCTCATTGTTCACCTTGTCCACCATCGCCGCCAGCGTGGTGGACTTCCCCGATCCGGTGGGCCCCGTGACCAGCACCAGCCCTCTCGGGCGCTCGGCCAGCTTCGCCACCACCGGGGGCATCCCCAGCTTCTCGAGGGGCAGGATCTCGTAGGGAATCTGCCGGATAGCCATCGCCACGCAGCCGCGCTGCTTGTACACGTTGCCCCGGAAGCGCGACAGGTTCTGGACGCCGAAGGAGAAGTCCAGCTCGTCCTCCACCTCGAAACGCTTCTTCTGGTTCTCGGTGAGGATGGAGTACGCCAGCTGGAGCGTGTCCTTGGGCGCCAGCACCACACCCGTCTTGGACGGGTGGAGATCCCCGTCGATGCGCAGCATGGGCGGGTTGCCCACGGTGATATGGAGGTCCGACGCGCCCCGCTGGATCATCTCCTGCAGGAGGAGGCGCAGGCTCAGCTCCTGCTGCTTGGGTGGCTGCTGCCCCGCCGGTGCGGCCGGCTGATTCATCCCGTTCGTCCTTTCCTCGTGACCTGCTGAACGTTCGAAACCCCCGTCATTCGGCGGCGGTGGTCTCCTTCACCATCTCTTCCACCGTGGTGACGCCGCGCTCCACCTTCTTCATGGCGTCCTCACGGAGGGTAAGCATCCCTTCGGAGCGGGCGATCTCTCGGAGTTCGTCGGTGCCGAGTTCGTTCATGATGGCCTTCCGCAGCGCCGGCGACATGATCATCACTTCGTACACGCCGCAGCGACCCTTGTAGCCGGTGCCTCCGCACTCACTGCACCCCTCCCCACGCAGAAACGTCGTCTTCTCCGCCCAGTCCAACGGAATCTTCGCAGCGTTGAGGTAGTCCTCCTCGTACGTCACCTCCGTCGCGCAGTTCTTGCACACCCGCCTGAGGAGGCGCTGCGCGGAGATGAGGTTCAGCGCCGAAGCCACGTTGAAGGGCTCCAGCCCCATGTCGATCATCCGGGTGATGGTGGAGGGCGTATCGTTGGTGTGGAGCGTGGAGAGCACCAGGTGGCCGGTGAGCGCCGCCTTGATGGCGATACCGCCCGTCTCCAGGTCGCGGATCTCCCCCACCATGATGATGTTGGGGTCCTGGCGCAGGAATGCCTTCAGCGCCGCGGCAAACGTCATCCCGATCTCGTTGCGCACCAGGACCTGGTTGATGCCGTAGATGTTGAACTCCACGGGGTCTTCGGCGGTCATGATGTTGGTGTCAACGGTGTTCACCTGCGAGAGCGCCGAGTAGAGCGTCGTGGTCTTCCCCGACCCCGTCGGCCCGGTGACCAGCACCATCCCGTAGGGCCGCGAGATGGCCCACATGAAGTCCTTCTCCGCCTTGGGCTCGAAGCCGAAGGTGGTGAGGTCGAAGGTGAGGTTCCCTTTGTCCAGGATCCGGAGCACGATCTTCTCGCCGAAGATCACCGGAAGGGTCGAGACGCGGAAATCCACCACCTTGTTCTTCATCTTGAGCTTGATGCGCCCGTCCTGCGGGACACGCCGCTCGGCGATATTCAGGTCGGCGAGGATCTTGATGCGGGAGGTGAGCGCCGCCTTCATCTTCAACGGCGGCTTCATCACCTCCTGGAGCGAGCCGTCGATCCGGTAGCGGATGCGGATCTCCTTCTCGAAGGGCTCGATGTGGATATCGGACACGCCCTTGAGCACGGCGTCGGTGAGGAGGCCGTTGATGAACTTCACCACCGGCGCCGATTCCACCTCGGCGGCGATGGCAGAGTATTCGGCGTCGTCGTCTTCCTCCTCGATGACCTCCACGTCCTCCTCGCCCCAGTCCTCCAGCAGGCTCGCGATCTGCTGGTCCTCCGTGGCGCCGTAATACTTCTCCAGGTGCTTGCGGAGGGTGTACTCACCCACGATCACCGGCTCGATCTCGAGCTTGGTGATGAACTTCAGGTCATCGATGGCGCTGAAGTCCGTGGGGTTGGTCATGGCGACGGTGAGCATGCGGCCCACGCGCCGCAGCGGCAGCACCAGGTGTTTGTGCGCCACGTTGGCGGGGATGAGCTTCAGGATCTTCTCGTCCACCGTGACCTTCTCCAGGTCCACGGCGGGAACCCGGTACTGCTTCGCCAGCATCCGGGTGAGCTCTTCCTCCTGCACGAAGCCCAGGTGCACCAGGGCGTAGCCGATGCGGTAGCCCTCGGTCTTCGCCACCGCCAGCGCTTCCTTGAGCTGATCCTCCGTGATCAGACCTTCGCGGACAAAGAGGTCGCCGAGGCGGATCTCCTGAGCGGCTTTTGCTGCCATGGGTGGGACGTTCCTGCTCGATGGGGTGAGGCCGGGCTGGACCGTACTGCTTCACGGTACAGAATACGGGTCATGCGCCGGATCCAACAAGGGATGATTCCCGCGGAGCCCCGAGGCGTTCACGGCGCCCGGACCCGCACGTACGGTCGCAGCTTCTCCACCGTGGCGGGCCCGATGCCCGGCACCCGCACCAGCTCGTCCACCGTGACGAACGGCCGGCGGCGGCGCTCCTCCAGGATCCGGTGCGCCAGCGCGGGACCGATTCCGGAGAGTCTCACCAGCGTAGAGGAGTCCGCGCTGTTGACGTTCACGCCAGCGGCGGCGCCGGCTGGCCCGGGACCCGGGGACGGGGCGTGGCCACGGGGCCTCCGGGCGGCTGCCGGTACCCGAGGGAGCGCGAGATGCGGGCCCATCCGTTCCAGGAGGCGGGGGCCGACGCCCCGCACCCGGAGCAGGTCCGCCTGCGTCCGGAAGGGAGCCTCCCGGCGAGCGCGGACGATGGCCGCCGCGGTGGCGGGGCCCACGCCCGGGAGCCGATCCAGCTCCGCTTCAGGGGCGGTGTTGACGTCCACGCGCTCTCCCGGACGGAGCCTCGAGTTCCTCCGGCGGGCGTCGTCCGCCAACGCCCGCGAGGAGTCCGCAAGCGCCGCCGCCGCCGTGGGGAGGGCTGCGTCGCCCGGCGAGGCCGCCGATCTCCGCGCCACGCCCCACCGAGCGAGGCTCAGTGCCAGGAGCACCAGCACGGCGCGCCGGAGCGCGCGGACTTCCGTCTCCATGGCACCACGATGCCCGCCGCGCCCGGGCGCGGCCATGACGCCGGGGGACGTGGCGTGGCTCCTACCCGATGGGACGGATGGTGCCGGCGTTGAAGCGGAGCTGGCCGAAGAGCATGAGCTGGAACTGCGTCGATCCGCTACGCCTCCCCACGAAGGAGCGCCGATCGTCGAAGCTCAGTTGCGCTCCGAACTCGAACCCCGAGGCGCTGGTGTCCAGCGACAGATTCAGGGAGCGCGCGATCTGATCCACGAACTCCACGCACTCCGGTCGCGCCGCGGTGGCCCGACAGCTCCGTTCGGACCGGTACAGCCCCACCAACGCGAAGCGCACCGGGCGGTCCAGGCGCTCCGCCAGCCCCCCGGGTGGAAGGAAGCGGGAACTCACCGTGAACCGATGCGTCCGCTCCGTGCGCTGCGTGTCCCCTGTGGGATCCTCGCCGCGGCCGTCCCGGAGCCGGAGCTGATACGCCGTCACCAGCGTGCCCCGCCAGCGAAGCGTCACCGACAGGGGCACGTCGCGCACCTGGTCGCTTCGGCGCTGCACGCCGCGCCCTCCGAATTCGATCTCGCGGTGCGTCCGGACCACGCCGGCGGAGAGCGCCAGCGTCTGGACCCCGCTCCAGGAGGGAAGCTCCAGCGGCGGGAGCAGGACGGCCACATCGGGCCAGCGCCGCTGTGTCATCCGCCGGTCGCTCCGCGTGTCCAGCGTCACGGCGTCGGTCTCCTGGAAGCCCAGCGTCATCGATACATCGCCCGGGAGGTGCGCTCCGGACCGGATGGTCCACGTGGTGCGGTGGGTCCAGGTGGCGGCGGTGTCGCCGTCCAGCTCCAGGAAGTCACGCGCTCCTCCGAGCCCCAACTGATACGCCGCACCGGGTCGGACGGGTTCGCGGTGAAACCGTGACCGGACGGCGGCCTGGTAGGCGAGGGACACCGGCTGCAGCGCGGTGAGCGCGCCGCGGAGCTGGTGGACACCCGCCGACTCCCCGGGCTGGGCCTCACCCAGCCAGCTCGCCGCCAACGCGTCGGGGTCCAGCGTGAAGGCTGCGCGCCAGTCGCGCTCGGCGTTGGCGTTGCGGGTGAGCACCAGCGTGGTGTCGCCGCCCGCGATGCGCCGGTCCACGAACCCCGCGTTCCGGCCCGAGCGGTACCGGGTGGTCCAGGTAAAGTCGCTGTCCAGCCACGAGAGGAGCGAGGGCCGGAATCCCACCCGCGTGAGGAGGCTGCGGTTGGTTTCCCAGCCCAGATCCAGCCCCCCGGGTCGCGCCCGCTCCCCGTCCACCAGCGTCTGCACCCCCGCGTCGGACACCACGTCCTCGGTGGGCAGGAGATCCCGCACGCTCTGCAACGCCACGTCCGCCGTGAGGGGTGGCAGCGGTCGGAGGCGCACATCGGCTGCGGTGACCAACCCTTCGCGGGGCGCCCGCGTCACCTCCACGGTGCTGTCCTCGGGCACCTCGATGATCCGTTCGAATCGGCGGATTCGTGTGTCCAGACGGCTGTAGCTGGTGCCAAAGGACACGCGCTCCGGCGTCCACCGCAGCCGGGCGCCCAGCACCCGATCTTCCAGGAAGGCGGGAAGCAGCGTGCGCGCCACGGCGCGAACTCCGCTCGGCACCAGGGGGATGGTCCGGGCCTCCGGCGACCGGGTCCAGGCGAGACCGGCTTCCAGCCCTTCCGCCTCGTAGGTGCTCGCCACACTCGACCCGTCGGACGTCTGGTACGCGATGCGTCCCGAGAGCCCGTCCACGAGGATCCCCAGCCACGGACGGAGTGACGCGGTGCGCTTCCGGAACGAGAGGCCGACACGGGTCTGTCCGTCACGGGTGTCTCTGAGGTTCCGGAGCCGGTCCGCCCGGATGTCGGAGCGGGCCAGGAACCGGGGCGCCCGGCTGCGCCGGTCCACCTCCAGCG
>WGEM01000159.1 GCA_015492755.1 Gemmatimonadota bacterium
CAGGATTCCGCGCAGCCCCTCGGCAAGCTCAAGATCGACCTTCATCTTCACACGGCCGACGACCCGGTGGACAACCTTCCGCTGGACATCGAGGCCACCCTGGAGAACGCCGCGGCGCTGGGCTTCGACGCCGTGGCCGTGACCCTACACGAGAAGGTCTACGTCCCCGACGCCCGTGCCCGCGCGGCCTCGGAGCGCACGGGGGTCCTGCTCCTCCCGGGCATCGAGGCGACCCTGGATCACGGGGTGCACGTGCTCATCCTGGGCTGCGGTCCGGAGGCCGAGGACATCCACACCCTGGAGGACCTGGAGCGCTTCAGGCGCCCCGAGTACCTGATCATGGCGCCGCACCCCTTCTATCCCGGGTCCGGGCTGGCGAAGGGTGGCCTGCTCGAGCGCTACGCCCACCTGATCGATGCGGTGGAGTGGAGCCACTTCTACCACCGCTTCGTGAACTTCCCGAATCGGCGTGCGGCCGCCTTCGCGGCCAGGCGGCGTCTTCCGCTGGTGGGCACCGGGGACGCCCATCTCCCCGACCAGATGGGGCATACCTACGCCCTGGTGGAGGCCGAACGCACCGTCGCCTCCATCCTCCAGGCGGTGCGCGAGGGTCGCGTCGAGACGGTGACGCGCCCCCTGAGCCTCTGCCACATGGCCTGGATCGTCGCCCGGCTGGCTCTGCGCTCGCTCCTTCCCCGCAGACGCCGCGCCGCACTGCCGGGGCGGATGGCGCGACGCCTGACGGCGGCGGCATCCTGAGACGAGAGGAATCACCGGGTTCAGACGATGCAGGCCCCGGACCCGTGCCCGGGGCCTCGCGCTCCTCAGTTGACGTCGACTGCGAAGATCCCTCCACCGAAGGTGATGAAGGTGAGGGTCTGGAAGGGAATGCTCGCGCTGGGGGCGAAGGTTTCGCAGAGGGAGTCGGGTCCCGTGGGGCTCACGTAGGGAGTGTTGCCCAGAAAGCCGCCCGACGCCGTGAACGAGGTGTCCACTCCGACGGACGCATCCCCGTCCGTGATCCCCACGATCCCGGCATCGGAATTTCCCATCCCCGGCAGGAAGCCGGCATAGTCCAGCACGACGGACCCGGGACCCAGGGGGCCGAACTCCACGCTGAAGCTCCCGGCCGGAAGATTGCTGGACCAGTAGATCTGGTTCAGGAAATTCACGCGGACCGTACCCTGGGAGGGATTCTCGACGACCGCGTAGGTGGCGCCGCTGTTCATCCCTGTGGGATTCAGATCGGAATAGTAGACCGCCACCCCGGGATTGGGGGGTGAGCCCCAGCCGTCGAAGAACTCGGACTCGGTCTCGGTGAAGTCGCTGCTGCCTGAACCGAAGGTCACGTACCCGTTGGAGCAGACGAAGAGGCTCTCGTAGGTCTCGCCATAGAACGTGACGGGTACGCTGAGGTCGTGCTGCACGAAGTCATCGTCCCCCAGGAGGTAGGTCGTGGTCGGCGGCCGGACGGTGACATCGAAGGCCTGGCTGGTGGCGAGACCCTGAAGGTAACTAGGACTGAAGAACCCCATCTGGAGAGCCAGCGTGGTTCCCGCCGGAACCGCCGCCGTCACGGCGAACTCGAAGACCCCATTGGCACTCGTGCTCAGGTAGGGAGTGAGGGGCGTGGCCGGGACGAAGGCGCCCGTGCCGTCGAGGAAGAGCTGATGCGTGAAAAGATCCAGGTCGAGGCTGTAGACATGTCCAATGTCGAGAGCATCCACGGAGGTCGTCGCAGCCGTGGAAACCGTGATTGGTGCATTCGGGAAGCCGTCGCCCCTGAGGGTCATGGGGAAGCCCTCCGAGACCGGAACGGAGACGGCTGAGGTCCTGCCGGAACCCACACCGTTGATGGTGAGGTCGTTGATGCCGGGCGTGCCCGTCGTGCCGATGCACTCCAGGGGCTGGGCCGCCACGGCGGCGACTTCCATGGGAGAAAGCACGCGATCGTAGAGCCTGAACTCGTCGATGGTCATGCTGGGAAGGAGGGCAGTGGACAAGCCATAACCTCCGACTTTGAAAGGACCCGTCCCGCTGATCGTGAAGGCCGTCGGCTGCGGAACCGTCGTGACCAGGACACCATCGAGGTAGGCTCGAATCTCACCTGCAAGGGTGTCGTTGACCCACGTGATCGTCGCACCCGCAGAGGTTGCGCCACCGGGAACGAGCACGTCGGCGAAGGGACCCCGCAGGAGGACGTTGCCGTTGCCCGCAGCACCACCGGTGAAAGCCCGGAAGGACGAAGCCGAGGAGTCTCCGAGGAGATAGGCGAAGGGAGTCGAGCCGGGTGGCGCATTCACCACCAGGTAGAGGCTCAGTGTCCAGTCCCCGCTCCCGAGATCCGTGGCCCAGCCCGTGTCCAGGAAGTTGGTGGAAGAGGCCCCGCCGATGCCGTGCAGGCCTCCGCCGAACTGCCCTCCCGGACCCTGCGTGTGACCGTTCAGCAC
>WGEM01000160.1 GCA_015492755.1 Gemmatimonadota bacterium
GAGATGTGTATAAGAGACAGGGTTATGGGCCTGCATGGGCAGGTCCATGTGCTTCCGGAGCACGCCGTCCACCCGGTAGCGCACCGCCCCCAGCTTCCGGCCCGGTTCGATGTGGATGTCGGAGGCGCCCTGGGTGATCCCGTCACGGATGATGAGGTTCGTCAGCCGCACCACCGGCGTGGCGCTGGCGTCCTCCTCCGTCACCGACTCCGGCCCCATCTCCTCCACCAGCTTGACGGCGTCTTCCGAGATCCCGTCCGCCAGTCCCTCCAGCAGCCCCTCCACCGCCTTCTCGGGGCTGAAGCGGGCGTCCAGCGCGTCCTGGATCACCCCCGGACTGGCGATCTGGAAGAGGGGGGTCCGGCCGGTGCTGAAGCCAAGCGCCCGCTCCGCCTCCACGTCGGTGGGATCGCACGTCGCCACGACGAAGTGGCGGTCGTCCTCGAACACCGGGTAGATGTGGTGCTTGCGCGCCATCGTCTCCGGAATGAGGAGCACCGCGTTCGGGTCCGCCTTGTCCAGCTCCGCCACGTCCAGACGGAAGTACTCCGCCACCAGCTCCGCAAGCTGGGCGTCGGACAGCCCGTAGGCTTTGGTCACCAGGGACCACGCCTCCTGCGCGCGCGCCCCCGCCGCGATGTCCGGGCGCTGCACCTCCTGCAGCCCGGCCCGCTCGGCGATCCGCACGAGCCAGTGCGTGGCTCCGCGCCGCTTCACCTCTCCGGGTTCCTGGATAACCTCGCTCATCGCTCTCTCGCCAGCGCACGGCGTTTATCGTGCTTCTCACGATACATGGCGTTGTCTGCCTCCGCGAGAAGCTCGTCGAGGCGCACCTTCATTTCGTTGTCGTGGCGCGCCATCCCGATGCTCACCGAGAGCTGATAGGGTTCGCGCCCGTTCCGGTTGAATTCGTCGAACCGGTCGCGCAGCCGCTGCACGAGCTGCTGTGAGCTCTCGCCCGACGCCTCCAGCGCCAGGACTCCGAACTCGTCCCCCCCGAGCCGCGCCACGATGTCGGAGCGCCGGAAGGTGGCGCGCAGGATGTCGGCCACGTGCATCAGGGCCCGGTCACCCACGTGGTGGCCCAGGGAGTCGTTGATGGTCTTGAACCGGTCCAGGTCGAGATACACCACCGTGACGCCCCGTCCGGACCTCCGGGCGAACTTGAGGTACTGCTCCCCCAGGTCGCTGAACCCCCGCCGGTTGTAGAGGCCCGTGAGGTCGTCGATGAGGGAGAGGGACCGCAGCGCCGAGAGGAGCCGATGCCGTTCGATGGCGTGCCGGACCGACCGCGCCAGCGCCGCCGACTGCGTCTCCGCCTTCACCATGTAGTCCTGAGCGCCGCCCTGGACCGTGGCGACGGCCAGCTCCTCGTCCGCCTCCTCCGTCAGGACGATGATGGGAACGTTGGGCGCGAAGGCGTAGGTCCGCTCGAAGGTGACCATACCCTGACTGTCGGGGAGATCCAGATCCAGGAGCACCACGTCGATGCCGCCCTGCGCCAGGCGAGCCAGCGCCGCACTGAGCTCGCCGGCGTACTCCACCTCGAACACCGAGGATCGGGCCTCGGCGAGGCGGTCGCGGAGCACATCGATGAAGTCCGGATCGGACTCCACCAGCAGAATTCTCACAGGGCGCTGCTGCAAACCTCTTCCCCGACGTGCGGAGCGCGACCACGCGGCGGTGGAACTCCGCCGCCGTGGGACACGCCCGGTTCTACGAAGTGCTGATCCTCAACCTACGCCGCCACCCGTCCATCGGACAACATACGTTCCCCCGAAGCGTCGGAACGGCTGGCTGCGTTGTCCGTGGAGGGGATCGACCGCATTCTACCAACGCACCGTCTCCGTCGAATCACCCCGGTCCCGGTACCAGGACACGCGCATGACAGCGATGGTTGGAACACCGCAGAGGTGGCTTCGGATCCTCTTCTGTGCCGCCGCCTGGACCGCAACGGGCTGCTCACCGCGCGTGTCTCCGCCCGGCGGCGACGTGGAGCTGGTGGTGCACACGGAGGCCCTGGACGGCGACTCCATGGCGGTGGAGGTGGCGCTCCTGGACGCCGCCTGGCGGCCCATCAATGGGGCTTCCGTGACCGTCCGCAGCGCGTCGGGCGCCGGCGCACCGGCGGCAGGCATCGGGGCGGGCCGCTACCGCGCCACCCTGATCCGCTCCGCCGCACCGTCCGACACGCTCACCGTCGAGGTGCGGCGGGCGGGGCGACCGCCACTGCTGCGCCAGTTTTCCCTCTCCGACTCCCAACGCAGGTAGCCAGCGACCCTCGACACCCACCACGGCCATGGGCACTCCCCTCAAACTCCCCCGACGACTCCGCGCCCTGCCGGCACTGGCGGTGCTCCTCTGCGCTGCGCCTGCGCTGGAGGCCCAGACCGGCCGCTGCGCGGCGGAAGCGTACCGACACTTCGACTTCTGGACCGGGCGATGGATGGTGAAGGGCGCGTCGGGGCTCCTGGCGGGCCACAACACCATCGAACCCATCCTGGGTGCGTGCGCGCTCCGGGAGCGCTACGCCAGTCCCTCGGGATATGAGGGGACGAGCCTCTACGTCTACGACGCGCAGCGCGGCGTCTGGCATCAGAGCTGGGTGGACAATGCCGGGCTCGTGCTCCATCTCCAGGGCGGCTACCGGGACGGCGCCATGGTCATGGAGGGCGAGACCGTGGACAGCGCGGGCCCCCTCCTGAACCGCATCACCTGGACGCGTATCGACGCGTCGGGCAACCGCGTGCGCCAGCTCTGGGAGGTCTCGCGCGACGGCGGCGCCACGTGGCACACGGCCTTCGACGGCACCTACATCCGCATGGCCTCCGCGGTGGAATGGGACCTCCTCATCCAGGGGGGGACGGTACTGGACGGAAGCGGGCGACCGGGCGTTCGCGCCGACGTGGCGGTGCGCGGCCACCGGATCGTCCGCGTGGCCCCGGAGCTTGACCCCCGTCGAGCGCGCCGGGTCATCGACGCCACGGGGATGGTGGTGGCTCCGGGATTCGTGGATCTGCACGCCCATCTGGATCCCATGCCCGAGCTCCCGTCGGCGGAGAGCCACGTCCGCCAGGGGGTGACCACCGCCCTGGGCGCGCCGGACGGTGGAGGGCCGTGGCCGCTGGCACCGTACCTGGCACGGCTGGACACGCTGGGCGTGGGGCTCAACGTGGGCTTCCTGGTGGGGCACAATACCGTCCGGCGCTCGGTGATGGGGCTGGAGAATCGGGCGCCCACGGCGGACAGGATGGCGGAGATGAAGGCGCGCGTGGCGCAGGCGATGGACGAGGGCGCGTGGGGCATCTCCACGGGTCTCAAGTATCTGCCGGGGGCCTTCTCCACCGTGGACGAAGTGGTGGAGCTCTCCCGGGTGGCCGCGGCGCGCGGCGGCTTCTACACCTCGCACCTGCGGGAGGAGGGCCTCGGGCTGCTGGACGCCGTGGCCGAGGCGCTGGAGATCGGCCGCCGCGCCGACATCCCCGTGGTGCTGACCCACCACAAGGTGGTGGGCGAACCCATGTGGGGCGCCTCGGAGCGGACGCTGGCCATGGTGGACTCCGCACGGGCGGCGGGGACGGACGTGATGATCGACCAGTACCCGTACACCGCGTCGTACACCGGCATCACCGTCCTGATTCCCGCGTGGGCCATGGAGGGGGGCACGGAGGCGTTCCTCCGCCGCATGGACGACGCCCAGCTGGCGGATTCCATCCTTCAGGGAATCGAATTCAACATCGTCAACGACCGCGGCGGCAACGATCTGGCGCGCGTCCAGCTCGCGCTGGTGCCGTGGGATCGCTCCCTGGAGGGCCGGACCCTGCGCGACTGGGCGCTCCGGGACGGGCTGGAACCCACGCCCGCCGCCGGGGCGCGCCTCGTGGTGGAGGCGGTACGGCGGGGCGGCACCAGCGCCATCTTCCACGCCATGGCGGAGGAGGACGTGGAGCGGATCATGCGCCATCCCGTCACCATGATCGCCTCCGACGGCCGGCTCACCGAGCCCGGGCGCGGGCACCCGCACCCCCGCTGGTACGGGACCTTCCCCCGTGTGCTGGGCCGCTACGTCCGGGAGCGCGGCGTCCTCACGCTGGAGGACGCGGTGCGCAAGATGACGGCGCTCCCGGCGGCGCGGATGGGCCTCCGCATGCGGGGCCAGATCCGTGAGGATTGGTTCGCCGACCTGGTGGTCTTCCACCCCGCCACCGTGTCGGACCGCGCCACCTTCGAGGAGCCGCACCAGTACCCGGTGGGGATCGAGTGGGTGATCGTCAACGGGGTGCCCGCGGTGGAGGCGGGTGTGTTCCGCGACGTCCGGGCCGGCCGGGTGCTGCGCCGGGGACGGGACTGAGAGCCTGTCCGAGTAAGAGAGCGGGCCGCGTTGGGCGTGCCACGGCCCCGAATCCTAGGCGGCGCGACGACGGCGTAGCCCGAGCTACGTCCAGGAGCGCCAACGACGGAGGCGGGGCCGTGCCGCGCCCAACCCACAATCTTCGATGTCATGGTCCTGCAGGTGGACGGGCACATGATGGGTTCGCGGTTGATCCATCGTCGCTCCTCCTCGCCGTAGCGC
>WGEM01000161.1 GCA_015492755.1 Gemmatimonadota bacterium
CACCAGCTCCTTCCCGGTGCCCGACTCCCCGTAGATCATCACCGTGGACTCGCTGGGCGCCACACGCGAGATCCAGCGGAACACCTCGTGCATGGGGGGAGACTCCCCCACCATCTCTCCGTACCGCGCCTGCGTCTCCTCGCGGAGCGCCAGGTTCTCCACCCGCAGCGCCACGTTCTCACGGCGCAGCCGCTCCCGCTCCGCCCGTTCCCGTAGAAGTCGGTCCACCTTCACGCCGAACTCCTCGGAGGAGAAGGGCTTCGTGATGAAGTCCGCGGCGCCCAGCTTCATGGCCTCCACCACCCGCTCGATGGTGCCGTGCGCCGAGATCACCATGACGTCGGTCTCGGGCGTGCGCTCCTTCACCCGCTTCAGGACCTCGATGCCGTCCATGTGGGCCATTTTGAGATCCGTGATCACCAGGTCCGCGCCCTCCTCCGCCAGGAGCTCCAGACCGCGGGCGCCACTTTCGGCGGAGCGCGTCCTGTGCCCCCTCCTGCGGAGGAGCAACTCCAGGCCCTCGCGGACGGAGTCGTGGTCGTCGATGATGAGGATCTCGGCCATGTCCTTCAGGGACTTGTACTTACGGTGTCAGGCGGATCGTCGAGGCTACCGAAATATACGCGGAACTCCGCACCCCTCCCACCATCTGTTTCCTCCGCATCCGCAAGCTCCACGCGCCCTCCGTGCGCCTCCACGATCTTGCGAACGATGGCCAGACCCAGCCCCGCTCCCTGCTGTTTGTCCGTCACGAAAGGTTCGAAGATCCGGTCCCGGAGTTCGGGACTCACCCCGGGGCCGTCGTCCGACACCCGGATACAGACCTCTCCCCGGTGGAGGCTCGCCTCGAGACACACCCGCCGGGCCACCTGCGCCGCGTTCCGGAGCAGGTTCAGCGTTACCCGCTTCAGGTGTTCCTCGCCCACCCGCGCCATGAGGGGCTCATCCGGAAGGCTCACGTCCAGGACGCCCCCCTTCTCCTCCAGCTCCGCCGCGGCGAGCTCGGCGGCCTCCCTCAACGGACCCCGCACGTCGGCCACCTCACGGGAGCGGGGCAGGGGGCGGGCGAAGGTGAGGAAGTCACTGATGATCTCGTTGAGTGCCGCCACCTCCTCGCGGATCCGGCGGAGAAGGCGGGCGCGCTCCTCCGGATCTTCCGCCGCTTCCGCCGCCGAGGCGAAGAGCTCCAGCCCACCCAGGGGATTGCGGATCTCATGCGCCACCTGAGCCAGCATGAGCCGGAGCTGTTCGTCCCGCTCCAGGATCCCCTGTCGCATCCGCTCCATCGCCCGGGAGAGTCTCCCCACCTCCTCCCCGGGTTCCTCCGCCACCTCCTCTTCCAGGTGCCCCCGCTGGATCCGTAGCGCCACGCGGCTGAGGCGCTCCAGCGGGCGCACGACGCCGGTGGCCATGAGGCCGGCGAGGATGGCTGCGAGGAGCGCCGCCACCACCGCGCCCAGGATCATGTTGCGCCGGAGCTCATCCAGCCGCAGCAGGTAGTCCGCGGGCATCAGCACCGCCAGGACCGTCTCTCCGTCTTCCAGCGCCGCGAACCCCCACTTGTAGAAGCGCCCGTCACTTCCCACGAACGCGTCGCTGGAGGAGTAGCCGATGCGCCGCGCCTCCTCCAGTTGCGGCCGGTGAAGGTCGAACTGGGGGAGCGGCGTACCGATGGGGATGGAATCCGCGGGGAAGCTGGTGACCAACGCGGTATTGTCGGGGCTCAGGATGTACGCCTCGCGAACCACGAAGAGCAGCTCGCGGAGCCTGTAGTGCGTGCTGGTCCAGGCGGAAGACGACTCGAGCCCGGGCTGCAATCCCGCCACCAGAGACGCCTGAAGACCCGTGGCGGCGGCGGCTCGCGCCACCCAGGCCGCCTTCTCGTCCAGCTCAGCCTCCAGCGCGTCCGCGGCGAAACGCCACGCGAGGTACGCGCCGGCGGCGGTGAGGAGCACCACGAAGGTGGTGAAGGCGAGGACGAAGCGTCGGCGAAGGGACACGCGTCAGCCGCCGCAGGGCACGAGTTCCACCGCCAGGTCGGCGAACCGTACCGGCTCGCGGATCCGGGGTGAGACGATGACATGGTACGGGTAGTGGCTGCGGGCGATGGGTGAGCAGAAATCCCCGGGGATTCGCTCCACCATGTGAATGATGCTCCCGTCGCCCACCTCCAGGACCCTCCGGATCTCCACCGAGTCACCCGCTTCCGACCGCTCACCCACGCCGGCGACGATCACGACTTCCTCGTCGAAATCCACCTCGGGTGGTGTGGCGCTCCCCGAGTGCTCGGCCCAGAACGCAGTCCAGGTGTCCTGCCCGGTGATCACGAAGGGGGCGGACGGGCGGACGGGGGTGTCCTCCCCCCGCGCCAGCGTCCCGAAGGGCACGCTGCCGTGGTACGCGGAGAGGAAATCCGCACCCACCGTGGCGTCTCTGGCCTGTTGGGTCGCCACCACCAGTCGCGAAGCATTCTCGTCGGGTCCCGCCCCGAAGGGCGTGATGTCCGAGAGTGTGCCGTCGGCGCACTGCGTCCAGACGAAGGTCCGGTTCGAAGGCTCGTCGTACACCCTGAACTGGATGCGTGTACGCACCGGGCCGCAGTCGGCTTCGGTACCCTGCTCCAGTTCGTCGATGAAGAGCTCCAGGCCCGCCACCTCGTTAATCCGCACGATGAGCGAGGCGTACTCGGATGCGAAGGGGGAGGGGTCTCCCACGCTGCTCCACACCGTCTCGTCGCCCACCAGGCCCCTGTAGGAGATCTCTTCGTGCACACTCCATGCGCCGGAGGACTTCCAGCGCAGCGTCTGCGTCAGGAACCCGGCGCCCAGGCGGAGCGGGGTCTCAAGGCGCACGGTGATCTCTCCGAGCTGCCCGATCCGGAGCGTGCCCGGTCCCACCCCGCCACCGTCTCCGCACGCTGCAGGAACGAGGCTCAGAAGCGCCAGCCAGAGCCCGGCCCGCACACCACTGCGGGCCCGGGTCCTCCCGGCGCCGTCTCGCGCGGGCTCTGCCCCTTGCACCGGCGTCCTCACGCGGTCACTGTCCCGGCCATGGATCCTCGCACCCGTCTGAAAGCCTTGCTGGTGGAGCGCTCGTTGCAGCTTGGCGATTTTACCCTGGCCAGTGGCGCCCGTTCGCACTACTACATCGACGCGCGCAGGACCACCATGTCCGCTGAAGGACAGATGCTGGTGGGGCTCGTCGCGTTCGAAGCCATCGAGGCCTCCGGCCTCACGCCCACCCACGTGGGCGGACTCACCATGGGCGCCGATCCCATCGCGTACGCGGTGGCGCACCGGAGCTTCCTGGAGGGGCGCCCCATCGACGCCTTCTCCATTCGAAAGAAAGCGAAGGAGCACGGCACGGGCCAGCGCGTGGAAGGAGGCGTGGAGGCCGGCGCGCGGTGCCTGGTGGTGGAGGACTCCATGACGACGGGTTCCAGTGCGCTGGAAGCCGTCCACGCCCTGCGCGATCACGGAGCGCTTCCCGTGGGCGTCCTTACGCTGGTGGACCGGTCCACCGACGCCGCGTCGCGTTTCGAAGCGGAGGGACTCCCCCTCCTCCGGATCTTTCGGGTGCAGGAGTTGCTGGCAGGTCGCTGACCCCCGACGCCCCGCTCAATCCAGGAGCCGGAGCGGCATGACCAGGCACAGGTAGTCGGGCGCGTCGTCACCCACCGGCTCGATGGTGGCCGCCCGCTCCGGCGCCTTGAAGGTCACCTTCACCTCCTCCGTGGGCATGTACCGCAGGACTTCCAGGAGATAGTTGGCGTTGAAGCCGATCTCCAGCTCGTCGCCCTCGTAGTCGATCTCCAGCTCGTCGTGGCCCTCGCCCAGGTCCGGAGTGAGCACGTTCAGGTGGACTCTGCCCGGCTCGAACTTGAGGCGGATCCGGTGCGTCTGGTCCGAGGCCACCACCGCCATCCGACGGGCCGCCGACTCGAAGTTCTTCTTGTCGACGATGGCCACCTTGTCGTTGTCCCGCGGAATGACCTGCTCGTAGTTCGGGTAGGTCCCGTCGATGAGACGTGTGTAGACCTCCGTCCGCTCGGCGCGGAACCCCAGGTGATTCCCACTCCGGGCTACCGAAATGCTGTCCTCACCATCGAAGAGCCGCTGAACCTGCTGGAGCGCCGCAGGGGGGACGATGAAGTCCGCCGACGGCGCGCCGCTGGAATCCGCCGGCACCGCCATCCGCGCCAGGCGGTGGCCGTTGGTGGCCACCATCCGCATGGAGCCATCCCGGAGTTCCCACAGCACACCGTTGAGGATGGGCCGGCTCTCCTCGGTGGAGACGGCAAACGCCGTATGGTGAATCAGCCGGCTCACGTCTCCGCCCGTCACCGACCAGCTCTCGGCGAAGTCCACGGCCGGGAGGGTGGGGAACTCCTCCGCCGGCAGGCCGTTCAGCTTGAAGTGGCTGCGGCCGCACCGGAGTTCGATCTGCTCACCCTTGGTGGCGATCTCCACAGGCTGGTCGGGCAACTCCCGTGTGATCTCCTGGAGCTTCTTTCCCGGTGCGGTGAGGCTCCCCGTCTCCTTCACGTCCGCCGGCACGCCCACGCGCACCGCAACGTCCAGATCGGTCCCGCTCATCCACACGCCATCGTCCCGCGCCTCGAAGAGGATGTTCGAGAGCACCGGGAGGGTGGTCTTGGACGGAATGCTCGCAGAGACGGCTGCGAGGCCGCTGTGAAGGTTCTGCCGCGTGATGGTGAAGTTCATCGAGCTTCGGCTCCTGTGACCGTTCCGGCCGGCGTTTTCGACATCCCTAGATTCTAGCCTTCTTTCCTTTAGAAAAACATAGCCGTAGTAGGCAGTGTGGATCTGTGGATCCGCCGCCGCATTCCCCGGCGGAAGGCCAACGGCCAGAGAGGCTTTCGGTGACCGATGGCGTTGTGGAGAGGCTGTCGAAAGGCGGGGCTCTTTCCACGGGCGGCGACGGGGAACCGCCCGCGGACGTGTCTTTCCACAGCTCATCCACCGTGCTCACACGCCACCTCGGGCCGGGTTCCGGGTGGGCGCCGGGCCCGGTCATGCCTCGGGATCGATCCCGCGCTCCATGTCTTCCTTCGTGGCTTCCACCAGGGCGCGGAACGCGGGATCGCGCTCCATCTCCTCCTCCACCTTTCGGATGGAGTGGATCACCGTCGAGTGGTCCCGGCCACCGAAGAGTTCGCCGATCCGTACCAGCGATGTACCCAGTGTTTCCTTGATGAGGTACATGGCCACCTGCCGGGGCACCGTGACGTCCTTCGTGCGGCGCTTGGACGCCAGGGCCTCGGGACGGACTCGCCAGCGACGCGCCACCACCTCGCGGATACGCTCCGGCGAGAGGACCGGCCCCCGGTCCCGCCCCCGACCGATGACGCTGCGCAGCGCCACCCGGGCCAGCTCCGGTGTGATCTCCTGGTGCGTGAGGGAGGAGTACGCCAGCAGCTTGATGACGGCGCCTTCCAGCTCGCGTACCGACGCGGTGCAGGCGTGGGCGATGAACTCGATGACCTGGTCGTCCAGGACGAGGCCGTCATCCTGGGCCTTCTTCCGGAGAATTGCCACCCGGGTCTCGTAGTCGGGCGGTTTCACGTCCACCACCAGACCCCACTCGAAGCGGGAGACCAGCCGCTGCTCGAGACCGGGGATCTCCTTGGGTGGGCGATCACTGGTGAGGATGATCTGCTTCTGAGCGTCGTAGAGGGCGTTGAAGGTGTGGAAGAACTCCTCCTGGGTCCGCTCCTTCCCCTCCAGGAAGTGGATGTCGTCCACCAGGAGGAGGTCCATGGCACGATAGCGGCTGCGGAACTGAGCCATGGTCCCCTGCTGAATGGACTCCACCAGCTCGTTGGTGAACTGCTCCGACGAGATGTAGCAGATGCGCGCGTGCGGTGTCCGACCCAGGACCTCGTGGCCGATGGCGTGCATCAGGTGCGTCTTGCCGAGCCCCACGCCTCCGTAGAGGAAGAGCGGGTTGTACATGCGGGCGGGCTTGTCGGCCACCGCGCGCGCGGCGGCTGCCGCCAGCTGGTTCCCGGAGCCCACCACGAAACGCTCGAAGGTGTAGCGCTCGTTCAGATTCGGTCGAACCGCGGGCCCTCGCGGCGGGGCCGGAGGCGTCGCGTGGGTCGCCGCGGTGCCCGTCGACGAATCGTCCAGGTGGATGGAGGGCACCGGGATGGGGATGACCTCCTCGGAGCACGAGACCCGGATGCGCATCGGCCGCCCCGTGAACCGGGTGGCGGCCGCTTCCAGAAGGGGGCGGAACTTGTCCTCCAGCCACTCGACGTGGAAGCGGGACTGAGCCTCCAGGTGGAGCTCCGTCTCCGTCAGTGCCACGGCGCGAGCGCCGGCGATCCACGTGAGGTACGAGTGTTCCGGAACGGAAGCCCGGGCGTGTTCCCGCACGCGGTCCCAGAGTTCCCCCGCCGTCAGTTCCATCGCGCGTCCTGGCGGAAGCCCGGGCGGGCGGATGGGAGGTGGCGGCGGAAGGCGGGCATGGTCGTGTTCGGGCGTGGCTCGGGTGCTTTCGTCGAGGGACGTGTCCTGCCTGCGAACTCCAAAAAGCGGTGCCCCTCACGGTGGGGGGCGCCGAAGCTACCCAGCGAATGTGGAAAAGTCAAACCCCCGCCCGAGGGGATGCACGGGGCGGAGAAAGGCCAGGTATGACGCGGGTTTTCGGCACCCAGGCGTTGACGGTGGGCAGAGCTGCGGGCTATCTTTTCCAGCTCGTTTTGAAACGCATGAACGCATGAACTGGGCGACTCGCCATGATGCCGACCTACAGGCCGCGGAACCGCAAGCGACTGAACAAGCACGGGTTCCGCGCACGGATGAAGACGCGCGGCGGACGCAAGACCCTCAACCGCCGTCGCAGGCGGGGCCGGGCACGTCTGGTCGTCAAGATCGGCGGCAAGTAGTCGGCCCGACCGCGGGGCGCGACGAGCGGTACCCTCGTGGCGCGCGGATCCGACGCACCGCCGACATACGGGCGCTGCTCCGACGGGGGAAGCGGAGGAAGACTCCCAACCTGGATGTCTTCTTCCGGTCTTCCCCCGCTTCGCGTTCCAGGTTGGGCCTCATCGTGCCCAAGCACGGACGGACCATCGTGGAGCGAAACAGGTTGAAACGCCGACTCAGGGAGATCGGTCGTCGGGAGATCCTCCCGCGGCTGGAGGCGGAGGGACGGCATCTGGACATCCTGCTCCGGGCACGCCGCAGCGCCTACGACGCCGGGTTCACCGAGCTCCGCTCGGAACTCTCGATCGTTACGGAGGAGCTGTGCTCACGCGGGGGCTGACGGAGCTCATCCGGTTCTACCGGGCGGCGATCTCTCCATGGACGCCTGCGGCGTGTCGGTACACGCCTACCTGCTCGGCGTACGCGCTGGAGGCGGTGGAGCGGTACGGTGCCGCCAGGGGCCTCTGGCTGGCGATCCGGAGGATCGGGCGCTGCCACCCCTGGGGCGGCTCGGGCTTCGATCCGGTGCCGCGCGCCTCGGACGCGGCGTCCGGTGAGTTGCGGCGGGATGGGATGGGACACAATCTGACATGAAGACCGAACTGCGGTTTCTGCTGGCCATCAGCCTGATGCTCCTGGTGCTCTTCGGCACCAACCTGCTCTTTCCGCCGGTGCCCCCGGAGGAGGGCCCGCCCGGTGCCACGGGAGCGGCGGACAGCCTCTCCGCGCCCGTGGAGGCGGGGCCCGGTGAGGCGGCTCCGTCCATTCCCGAGGCGGTACGCAGAGCACCGGCGGAGGCGGTGGCCCCCGCCGCCGCCGAGGCGGAGCCGGAGCGCAGGGTGGTTGTGGATGGTCCCCTCTATCGGTTCGAGTTCTCCACGCACGGGGCGCGTCTCACGTCGGCGGAGTTGAAGGAGTTCCGCGCTCTGAACCGGGACGGCCCGGTGAACCTGATTCCCCGCTGGGCGGACGGCTACCTGGGGAGTCAGTTCCTGGTGGGCAGCGACACGGTGGATCTCCGTCGGGTACCCTTCCGGGCCGAGCCGTACGACGGCGTCGTGCTGACGGAGGGCGGCGGGCCCCGGACCCTCCGATTCGTATACGAGCACCCCACCGCCCCGGTGCGCGTCGCCCTCACGTACGAATTCGAGCCCGAGCGGTATCAGGTGCACGTTCGCGGCGAGGTTTCGGGGCTGAATCGTCCCGTGCTGCTCACGGATCTCGGTGCCGGGCTGGAGTTCAACGAGGCGGACTCGGTGGCCGAGGCGCGGGCGATGGCCTACGTCTACAACCACCTGAACGACGGCATTCGCTCGGTGCCCCTGTCCCGCGCGGAGCCGGCGGTGGTGGAGGGTCCGCTCCTCTGGGCCGCGTACCGTTCCAAGTACTTCGTCCTGGCTCTGATGGGTGGAGAGAGTGACGAGCTGGCCGACGAGACCAGCTACCTCAGCGGTCTGCTGGTGGGGCCGCATCCGGAGCCGGAACGGGTGGAGGTCCGAGCGGCGCAACCGGTGGGTACCGACGGCATGGTGGCCTACCGGCTCTTCCTGGGCCCGCAGGAGTACGCGCGCCTGAGCTCCCTTGGTCAGGGGATGGAGGAGGTCAATCCGTACGGGTGGAAGTTCTTCCGCCCCATCATCCGACCCTTCGTGTCGGTGATCATGTGGATCCTGGTGTTCCTGCACACCAACCTCAACCTTTCCTACGGCTGGGTGCTCATCATCTTCGGGGTGGCGATGCGGATCGTGCTCTTCCCGCTGAACCACAAGGCGATGAAGGCGCAACTCCGTAACATGGCGGTGCAGCCCCTCCTCCAGGAGATCCAGGCCAAGTACAAGGACCAGCCGGAGAAGCTCCAGAAGGAGATGATGAAGCTGTATAAGGAGCACGGCTTCAATCCACTGGCCGGGTGCCTTCCCATGCTCCTCCCGTGGCCGGTGCTCATCGCGCTCTTCTTCGTCTTCCAGAACACCATCGAGCTCCGGGGGGTGCCCTTCCTCTGGCTGCCGGACCTTTCGGCGAAGGACCCCTACTACGTCCTGCCCATCTTCCTGGGGCTCTCCATGTTCCTCATGCAGTGGGTGAGCATGCGGGTGGTGGAGAATCCCAATCCGCAGATGAAGATGATGATGTGGCTCCTGCCGGGGATGATGGTCTTTATCTTCCTGAACCTGGCCAGCGGCCTGAACCTCTATTACGCCACCGCCAACATCGCGACGCTTCCGCAGCAGATCTGGATCGCCAACGAGCGCAAGAAGATGCAGAGCAAGGTGCCGAAGCGGAGCGAGCCGGCTCCGGAGCCTCCCGAGAAGCAGGAGGAACGCACGCGCAGGCGTCGGAGCCGCAAGAAGGGCGGATAGGCCGCGGGATCGTTCGTGTCGCACCTGTCCGGTGACACCATCGCGGCCGTCGCCACGGCTCCCGGGCCCGGCGCCATCGCGGTGGTGCGGGTCTCCGGACCGGATGCGCTGACAATCTACCGCACGGTGGCGCCTGAAGCGGCGCCCGATCCGGAGCCGCGGAGGGTTTGTCTGGTGGAGTTGCGCGGCCCCGAGGGTGAGGCGTTGGACAGGGCGCTGGTGACGTACTTCCAGGCGCCCGCCAGCTACACCGGCGAGGACATGCTGGAGATCTCCTGCCATGGCGGCGCTCTGGTTCCCACCCTGGTGCTGGATGCGGTCCTGGCCGCCGGAGCCCGGCTGGCGGAGCCGGGGGAGTTCACGCGGCGCGCCTACCTGCGGGGGAAGATGGACCTGGTGCAGGCCGAGGCGGTGGCGGATCTGGTGGAGGCGCGCAGCACCGCGCTGCACCGGGCGGCGCTCCATCAACTGGAGCGGGGGCTCTCGGGCCGGGTGTCGGAGCTGCGCGCGGGTGTGCTGGAACTGGAGGCGGTGCTGGTGCATCACATCGACTTCCCGGAAGAGGACGATGCCCCCGTACCACTGGCCGAGATCGAGGACCGTGCCCGCGCGCTGGCCGCGGATATGGACGCTCTGCTGCGGACGGCTCCCGAAGGGGAGCTCCTGCGGGAGGGCGCGCTTACGGTGCTGGCCGGGCGGCCGAACGCCGGGAAGTCGTCGCTCTACAACGCGCTCCTGGGTTACGAGCGCGCCATCGTCACGGAAGAACCCGGGACCACACGCGACGCGCTGGAAGCGCTCATCCAGGTGGGTGGGTATCCGTTCCGTCTGGTGGACACGGCGGGGCTCAGGGAGACGGAAGGTCGCGTGGAGCGCATGGGCATCGAGGTGGCGCAGCGGTATCTGGAACGTGCCCACCTGGTGCTCTACTGTCTCCCGGCACCGGAGGAGCCCACGGCGGAGGATGAGCGTTTCGTGCGGCTCTGCGTGGAGGCGGAGGGACGAGGCACCGCGAGGACGGTGGTGCTGGTGCGCACGAAACGCGACCTGGGGGGCCGCGCGGACGCGAGTGAGCTCGCGTCGCGCTGCGCCGCCGAGGTGGAGGTGTCGGTGGAGTCGGGGGAGGGATTGGATCGCCTCCGCTCTGTGCTGCCGTCGCTGGTGTTCGGGACGCTGGCCGCGGCGGCGGACACGGATGCGCCCGTCCTGACACGGAGGCGGCAGATGCGCGCGTTGCGGCAGGCCCGTGACGAGGTGTTGGGGTTTGCCGATTCACTGGCCGCGGAAGTGCCGCCCGAGGTCGCCGCCGCGCATCTCCGGAGTGCCGAGACGGCGCTGGAGGAACTTCTGGGGGTGATTTCGGTGGAAGACGTGCTGGACGTCGTGTTCCGCGAGTTCTGTGTGGGGAAATGAGCCAGGTGAACGGGCCGGAGGAAGGAGAGACGGAGGTGGGCCGCGCCTTCAGGGTTCGCGGCCGCGTGCAGGGTGTCGGCTTCCGGTGGTGGACCAGGCGGGAGGCCGAGAGGCTGGGCCTGAGGGGGCGCGTGCGCAATCTTCCGGATGGGGACGTGTGGGTGGAGGCCACCGGGCCGCAGGTCGCGGTGGAGGGACTCGCGCGGCGGCTCCGGCACGGCCCGCCGGCTGCGGTGGTGACGGAGGTCCGGGAGGCGGAACCGACGAAGCTGCCGCCGCCGGTGGGATTCGTCATCGACGTGTAGCGGCGCCAACACGCTGCGCGTTCAGCGGGACGGTGCGGGAGAGGTCCGCGCCGCACATCGGGGCGGCCGAGGCCGCTTCCCGAGGAGACCGAAGAAACGATGGACACCCGGTACGACGTCATCGTAGTAGGGGGTGGGCACGCCGGCGCCGAGGCGGCGGCGGCGTCCGCACGGCTGGGTGCGTCTACCCTGCTGGTCACCCCGGACCTGTCGCGCATCGGCCAGATGAGCTGCAATCCCGCCATCGGCGGCGTCGCCAAAGGCATCGTGGCGCGGGAGGTGGATGCCCTCGGGGGTGTCATGGGCCGCGCCACCGACGCCTCCCGGATTCAGTTCCGGATGCTGAACCGTTCCAAGGGCCCGGCGGTGTGGGGCCCCCGGGCGCAGTGCGACCGGGAGAAGTACCCGGTGGCGGTGCGCGGCGCGCTGGAGGAGCTGGATGCCCTCCGATTCTTCCAGGACATGGTCACGGATCTGATCCTCGAGGACGGCCGGGTCCGGGGCGTCGGTACGCGGAGCGGTCTCACCTTCGAGGCCGCCGCGGTTGTGGTGACGGCGGGCACGTTCCTCCGCGGGCGCATCCACGTGGGTGGCCGGGCGGGGGT
>WGEM01000162.1 GCA_015492755.1 Gemmatimonadota bacterium
CGGGCTCACCCGCCAGCGCGCCGGAGAAGACCCAGGGATGGCCTCCGCGGGCGGGACCGTCGCGGCCGGGCTTGAGGCGGAGCTGGGGGAGGGGCTGGGAGGAGGCGTCCATGTCCTTTGATCCGTGATTTGGCGAGGGGCCCTGATACACCGTCACCGTTGCCGTCGTTCTTCCGCCGTGTGGCGACGCGATGCGGAGCTCAGATGATCCTGGCGCAAGCGACGCACGCCGGGCCACATTGCCCACGGACGCCGCCGGAGCGCACACCGTGAAGCTCGCAATCCCCTGGACGAGGCTCGTCCTCGAACTCTTCGTCATCGTCGCCGGAATCCTTCTTGCCCTCGTCGCCGACGACTGGGCACAGGAGCGGGCGGAGGCACGTGTCGCGGCGGCGCTCAAGCAGTCGCTCCTGGTGGAGCTGGCCACCAACGCGCGGATCCTGGAGACACGCCTGCCGTATCATCAGCGGCTCGCCGACTCCCTGGCAGCGCTGCCTCGCCCCGGCCGGAAAGGTCGCTTGCCGGCTCTGCAGGAGATGGGGTTCGACGACGGGCTCGCCCTCTTCCCTCCGCTCTCCCGCAACGCATGGGACGCCGCCCGGGCCACGGACGTCATCAACCGACTCGGCATCGATCTCCTCTTCGTTCTCTCCACCACCTACGCGAATCAGGACGAAGTAGGCTTGGAGTCCGGACGGGTCCGTGCCGCGGTGGAGCCGTACCGCCTGGCTCGTCTCGAAGGTGTCCATCCGTCGTACGCGCGGGCCAGCCTTCACGACGCGCTGGAGTCGCTCGTCATGCGCGAGGGCGCGCTCTGTGAGAGCTACCGGATCCTGGGCGCACACCTCACCGGACGGCCCCGCGACGAAGAGCAGCCCGCCCAGAGCGGAGGAGTGCCGGCTGTCCGGTGCGGTAGCGCGTACGTGGAGATCCGCTGAGGCGGCGCGCACCCGGCGTGGAGCTCAACCCGCCGGGGCGGCGAACCGCTCCCCGCCCTTCCACACCTCCCGGACCCGACGGAGGTGCCGGATGTCGGCCAGGGGGTCGGCGTCCAGCACCACGAAGTGGGCGCGCTTGCCCGCCTCCAGCGTCCCGGCGCGATCCTGGATACCGATGGCCCGCGCGCCGTTGCGGGTGGCGGCCACCAGCGCGTCGGCGGGGGTGAGGCCCCCGTGCTCCACCAGCTCCTCCAGCTCCAGGAGGAGCGCGGGCGGCTCCGTGGGGGGCGTGCTGAAGTCGGTGCCCGCCACCAGCTCCACGCCGGCGCCGTGGGCCTGGCGGGTGAGCGCCCGCGCGAAGGCCACGTCGCACTCAGGCCGCCGGGGCGTCGTCCCTGACGGCGGGGGTGGAGCGCCCGCACGTGCGCGCGCCCGCCGCGCGTACATGGCCAGGGTGGCGTCCAGGAGCACGCCCCGGTCGCGCATCTCCTGAAAGAGCCGCCGGAAGACGGGCGCGTCGGGGCGGAGCCTGCGGTAGTCGGGTCGGCGCTGGTGGTGGTAGCGTTGCGGCGCGTCCGCCACCCCCTCCCACGCCAGGCGGCAGACGTGGGAGACCACGTCCACCCCCGCCTGCACCACCTCCAGCGGGCGCGCGGGGAAGACCATGGAGTGCGCCCAGACGCGAAGGCCCTTCCGGTGCGCTTCCCGCGTAATGCGCGCCACCTCCGGCGCCGCCAGATCCGCGTAGATCTTGATGCCGGCGGCGTAGGTGCCCGCCGCCCGGAGCACCGCCGCGCGCACGTCGGTCCCGGGTGTCACCGCCTGCATCCACGGAACCGCTCCGGGCGTCTCGCCGGCGGCGGAGGCGGCGGGCCGGGGGTCCTCGAAGAAGGTGGGGCCCGCCATGAGCGCCGAGAAGTACACGTCGGGAGCCGGGATCTCCCCCAGCCGGGAGTCCCGCGCCAGCGAGGCCAGGGCGCGGGCGTCGCCCGCCATGTCCCGCACCGACGTGACTCCGGCGTGGAGCAGCCGCTCCAGCTCCGCCTCCGCGCGGGCGCGATCGGGTGCGGTGGCCAGGTGGACGTGGGCGTCGATGAGCCCGGGGATCACGTAGGCGCCCCCCAGCTCCACCCGCACCACGTCGGCGGAGTCACGCCAGCGGGCCTCCACCGTGCGGCGTGAGCCCGCGTCGCGGATCCACCCGTCCCGCATCACCAGCGCCGCGTCGGTCACCGGCGGCGCACCGGTGCCGTCGATGAGGGTGAAGCCCAGCAGGAGCTCCGGAGGGGCGGGGGCGCGGGGGC
>WGEM01000163.1 GCA_015492755.1 Gemmatimonadota bacterium
GCGGTACCGGGCCGTCGCGCCCATCCCCCGCCTCACCGGTTCCCCGCCCGCGTGAGGGGCACGCGGGGCTCGCGCTGCCAGTAGAAGAGCCCCGCCGGGCGGCGGCGCGGCCAGAGCTCGTCCAGCGTGTCGGCGTCGTAGAGGCGCCCGTTCTTCATGACCCGCTCGATCCGCGCCGAGTGGTGCAGATCCTCCAGCGGATCGGCGCGCAGGATCACCAGGTCCGCCAGCTTGCCGGGCTCGATGGAGCCCAGGTCCTCGTCCAGCCCCAGCGCCTCGGCGCCCACCAGCGTGGCGATGCGCAGCGCCTCGTGGGGCGTCACGTCCTCCCCGGCGCCCATGGCCCAGAGCTCCCAGTGGTAGCCCAGACCCTGGAGCTGCCCGTGGCTCCCGATCCCGCCCCTCCCTCCCGCTTCCACCACACGGTCCACGAAGTCGGCGATGAGGGGGAAGGGATACTGCGTCTCGTGGAACCAGCCGTTGGTGCCCGGTGAGGTGGGTCCCGGCCGCCTGAGCGTCCGGCGCTGGATGTCCTCGAACGGGGTGAAGCGCCGGAGCCTCTCGTCTTCGAAGGGATTCATGTTGGTGTAGAAGTAGTTCTCCGCCCAGGGCCCTCCGTAGGTCACCAGCATGGTGGGCGTCGTGGCGGTGAGCGAGGTCGCCAGGAGCCGCACGACATCGTCGTAGAGCGGGACGCCGGGCAGGTTGTGCTCGATGCCGGCGTATCCGTCCTGCGCCATGGTGAGGTTGAGCTCCAGGTCCAGGCTCCCCTCGGTGGTGGGCATGAGCTTCAGCTCTCTCGCCGCCTGGATGATCCACTGGCGCTGCTCCCGATTCCCGGCGCCGTACATCTTGATGGTCTTGGTGTCGTAGTACGACGCGTAGCGCGTGAGCACCTCGCGGGCGTGCTCCAGGCTCTTCACGTTCTCGCTGGCGAAGACCCCGGGGCCGGTGGAGTAGATGCGCGGCCCCAGCATCCGGCCGGCGCGGACCTGGTCCTCATAGGTGAGGACGTCGGTGGTGCCCGTCTGAGGATCGCGGGCGGTGGTGACGCCGTACGCCAGGTTGGCGGCGTAGGACCACGGCTGTGAGCGGTGGAACTCGTACGCCGCCCTCAGGTGCGCGTGCGTGTCCACGAATCCGGGAACGATGGCGCGCCCCCAGAGGTCGATGACGTCGGCCCCGGTGGGGATCTCCACCGCGCCCCTGCGTCCCACCGCGGCAATGCGGTTGTCGCGCACCACCACGACGCCGTCCTCGATGACCTCGTCGCCCCGCATGGTGATGACGCGCGCTCCGGTGAGGGCCACCACGCCCCGGGGAATGTCGCGGGCGAAGCGCACACGAATGCGGTGCTCCCGCGGGCGGTAGCGGGGCTCCTCCGTCTCTTCCCGAGGCGCGCCGGCGGTGTCCGCCGGCTCGGCGCCCGCCGCCTCGACGCTGTCCTCGAATGCCTCGGCGGCGTCCAGGTCGTAGACCACGTGGGCGTTGCCGATGGACCAGTGGACCTTCCGCCCGTCGGCGGACCAGGCGGGAAACTGCCCCCCGATGTCGGTGAGCTTGCGCGCCGGGAAGGTTGCGCGGTCGGGTTTCGCCACCGAGATGGTGGGCGCCTCCCCCACGTACGGCACCTTCACCACGTAGAGGTCGTTCACCACCTGGGCCAGCGCCAGGTCGCCCGCGGGCGCCATGAGGATGAGCGACGCCATCTGCCCCTGGTTTCCGCCGGCGCTGGGGCGGCCGCGCACCTTCACGTGGCTCCTGCGGTCGGTGCCGTCCCAGCGCATGGACACCAACCCGTCGGAGCGCGAATACGCCCAGATGCGACCGGGGTCGGCGGTGAAGTGAAAGCCCGCGAGGCCCCCCGCCGGCGCCACCAGCGTGGCCTCGCCGCCCCCGGCGGGAATCCACACTAGATCGGTGGGCTCGCCCAGGATGCCCCGCTGGATGGCCTCCTCGTAGTCCCGCGTGGTGGCGCGCTCCACCAGGATGCGCTCGCCGTCGGGGGACCATCGGGGCTCCAGGTAGAGCGCCGCCTGGCGGGTGAGGCGCTCCGGCCGTCCCCGGCCGTCGGCGCGGACCCGGTAGACGTGGCCGCCCTCGTCATCCGTCCACGCGCTGAAGGCGATCCAGCGGCCGTCGGGGGACCAGGTGGGGTGCTGCTGCACCGCGTCGAGCTCCGCGGCGAGGCGCCGGGGCTCCCCGTCGGGGTATCGCATGACGTAGAGCTCGGAGAGCGCAGTGAAGGCCAGGAGCGCCCCGTCGGGTGAGGGCACCGCGTTGCGGATCTGCTTCGCCACGAAGGTCTCGCTGTCCTCGATGCGGTAGGAAAAGTCCACCAGCGGGCCGATGGGCAGATCCACTTCCACCTCGAAGTGCACCTCCAACGGGTCGGATCCGTCGATGGGGATGCGCCAGATCCGCCCGCCGTAGGTGGCCACCACCTCGCGGGAGTCGGGGGTGAAGCTCATCCCCGGGTAGAGATCGCGGGCGGCGCGACTCTCCTGGTCGTCGCGCTGCACCGGCCACGCCAGCCAGCGCTCCTCGCCGCTGGCCAGGTCGCGCAGCCGGAGGCCGGTGTCGCCGATGTGCCGGGTGGCGTAGACCAGCCAGCGCCCGTCCGGCGAGAGCGTGGGCCGGAGCCCCCCGCCCCACCGATCGGAACGCGACGAGATCTCCCCCGTCTCGCGGTCGTACACGCCGAGCTGGTACAGGTTGAGCCCGTTGTTGTAGAGGCTCCCCCGGGCCTCGCGCGCGCTGAACCAGATGTAGCGGGGATCGGCCCCGAAGGCCGCGCCCAGCGTGCGCAGGTTCTCGGGCTTGTCGATGAGCCGCACCCCGCTCCCGCCGTCCCTGTGCCAGAGATGGAGCTTCCCGTCCTTCGTGGCCACGATGTACTCGCCGTCGGGTGTCCACTCGGGGCTCAGGTACGACTCGTGGCTGTCGCGGGTGAGCTGCACCGTGTCGGCAAGGTCCAGCGAAAGGATCCAGATGTTCTTGCCCCCGTCGCGGTCGGAGGTGAACACCACGTGGCGGCCGTCCGGGCTGAAGCGCGGCTGCGCGTCGAAGCCCATGCCGCGGGTGAGGCGAGTGGCGCGCCCTCCGGCCAGCGGAACGGTGAAGAGATCACCCAGGTGGTCGAAGACCAGCGTGGTCCCGTCGGGGCTCACGTCCACCGAGATCCATGACCCCTCGGTGGCGGTGTAGCGCAGACGCCGCCCCACCTCCAGGGGGAGACCCTCCCGGTCCAGCGAGTCCAGCGACGCGGTCTCCTGCGCGGCGGCGCCCGCTCCCGTCGCGGTGCCCAGGGCGGCGACGGCGACGACGGCGGCAAGGAAGTGGTGTACACGAGGGGCCGTGTGAGCGGAAAAGACGGAGGCAATCATGGCGGCACGTGGTGCGAGGTAACCGGAGATGCGGATCCGGCGATGATGCGTCCCCCCGTCCAGGCACGCCACCCCGCCTCCGCCGGCGCGCGCGGGACGGAGGCGCCACCGCCGCCTGCCGTGGGGTGGAGTCAGCTGCGGCGATGGGGCCGCCGGAGCCCCAGGGCACGGATGCGGCGGTGGAGGGTGCGCTCCGAGATGCCCAGGAGTTCGGCGGCGCGACCCTGGTGCCAACCGGTGCGCTCCAGCGCCTCCCGCACCGCCATGGCCTCCAGCTCGTCCAGGCGCAGCGACGGGAGCGCCGGCGGGCTCCCTCCGGCCTCCTCCGAGCTCGGGCCCGCCGGGTCGAGACCCAGGTCACGCGCACGGATGACATGGTCGCGCGCCAGGAGCGCCGCCCGCTCGATGACGTTGCGGAGCTCCCGGACGTTTCCGGGCCAGTCGTACGCCTCCATCGCCCGCGCCGCTTCCGGATCGATGGTCCACTGCTCCGCTTCGGCGGGCGTGAGCTCGGAGAGGAAGTGGCGTGCCAGGAGCAGGATGTCTTCCGGCCGCTCCCGGAGGGGGGGCAGCTCCACCACCACCGCGTTGATCCGGTAGAAGAGATCGTCGCGAAACGCCTCCTCCTCCACCAGTTTGCGGAGCGGGCGGTTGGTGGCGGACACCAGTCGGAAGTCGGCGGGGATCTCCTTCACGCCACCCACCCTTCGGAAGACGCGCGCTTCCAGTGCGCGGAGCAGCTTTGCCTGGAGACCCAGGTCCAGATCGCCGATCTCGTCCAGGAAGAGGGTGCCCCCCTCCGCCAGCTCGATGAGGCCGATCTTGCGCGCGCCGGCGCCGGTGAAGGCGCCCTTCTCGTGGCCGAAGAGCTCCGATTCCGCCAGCGACGGCGCCACCGCCGCACAGTTCAGGGCCACCAGCGGCGCGGCGTGGCGTCCGGAGAGCCGGTGCACCTCGCGGGCGATGAGTTCCTTGCCGGTGCCCGATTCGCCCACCACCAGAACTGAGACGTCGGAGGGCGCCACCCGCGCCACCAGATCCAGCACCTCGCCCATCCGGGGGTCCTGGCTGACGATGCGTACCGACGTGGCGCTCCGCCGGGCGGCCGCCTCGAGCCGTTCCGATTTCGAGAGCGTCCGCCGTGCCTCGGCCGCCTTCCACACCAGCGCCTGCAGCCGGGCCGCGTCCACGGGCTTCTCCACGAAGTCGTAAGCCCCCAGCTTCATGGCGCGTGTGGCGGTGGAGACGGTCCCCTTCCCGGAGACGAAGATCACCTGGGGTCGTGCCGGGTCGTCGGCCACCGCCCGGAGTACCTCCAGGCCGTCGAGGCCCGGCATGCTGAGGTCCAGCAGAACCACGTCGAAGGCGCGCTCCCGCAGCGCGCCCAGCGCGGAACGACCGTCCGGGACCAGCGTCAGCTCGTGGCGCACGCCCTCCGTGCTGCCGAGGATCCGTTCGATGAGCAGCCGCTGGTCCTCATCGTCGTCGGCTACCAGGACCGCAATCGTCTCGAGCTCGCCGTGTGCCTCCATGCCATGAGACTCACCCCCGGCGCGGTCCGGTGCAAGAGCGCGGCGGGACCCGAGGGGAAAAAAAGCGCCCCTGCGGGCAAGCCCGCAGGGGCAGAGGGGCCACCCGTATCGGGGGGGCGTGGCACCCTCATGGGGTGAATCTCGGGCCGCGGAACCCCGCCCTGGGGGGGTTGCCGCTTCGCTTTCGCTGTGGCCCCGGCACATCGCCGGGAAGCGGAGGCTCCGCGGCCCCGTCGCTCTCTGGCAGGGGTAAGGGCAAGCGCGGTGCCAGACAGTCCATCACGCACGTAACTCGTGATCATAGCGCATGTTACAGTGATGCGCGCCCTGCCCGCCAACCCGTGGAAGCGGCGGCAAAACGGCAAGACCGGACAGAATGACCGGACAGATTGTCCGATCCGGGGACGGCTACCGGCCGGCGGCGTGGGCGTCCGCCTGATAGCGCTCCAGCGGGAGGCGGAAGAGGAGGTGGCGCAGCCCCGCCCACTCGATGTCGCCCTCGCGGGTGAAGCCGCACTTGTGCAACACCTTTCGCGAGGCGTGGTTGGTGGGGAGCGTGAACGCCACCAGATGGTCGATGTCCAGGTCCTCGAAGGCGGCGTCGATGATGGCGCGGGCCACCTCCGTGGCGATGCCCCTGCCCCACATCTCCGAGTGCACGCCGTAGAAGAGCTCCACCTCGTCGCCATGACCCACGTCCACCGCCCGGAGGCCCGCGCGAGCCACGAAGGCCTCCGTGTCGGGATCGCGGAAGATCCACGTGCCGAAGCCGTGCTCCTCCCAGTGCTCCAGGTGGCGCCGGAAGAGGTCGGCGGACTCCTCCCGCGGCCACACCCTCCCGTCCGCCGCCAGTGTGGACATCACCTTCGGATCGGCGTAGAACGCCTGGAAGTCCTCCAGGTCCGTGGGGGCGATCCGCCGCCCCACGAAGCGCCGGGTCCGGATGGTATCGCGCACCCGGCCCGTCATCCGTCCGCTTCCCTGCCCATGCGGCGGTCCACTTCCGCCGCTACCAGATCCACCAGCGCACCCGGCAGGAGACAGCACCGCACCTCGCGGAGCGTGCTCTCGGGCACGTCCCGGAAATGCTCCAGCACGCCGGTCACGTATCCGCGCGCGCACAGCTCCAGCGGCACCGCGAAGATCCCGGAGCTGATGGCGGGGAACGCCACCGAACTCCACCCCTGCTCATGGGCCCGCAGGAGCGCGTTGGACACCGCGCGGGCCACCTTGCGCTCCTCGTCCCCTTCTCCGTGTCGTGGCCCCACGGCGTGAATCACACCCTTGAAGGGGAGCGCCCCGGCGGTGGTGACGACGGCCTCTCCGGTGGGGATGGGCCCGCGCTCCCGGACGGTGCGGTCGCTCTCCTCCTGCAGGCGGATCCCGGCGGCCCTCGCAATGGCACCCGCCACGCCGCCACCGTGGGCCAGCATGGCATTGGCGGCGTTGACGATGGCGTCCACAGGTTGTTGCAGGAGGTCGCCCACCACCAGGAGGAAGCGGTGGTCGCGGTCCAGCGCGACGTTCCGGATGACTTCTGACATGGAGGCTCCACGGCGGGTGTGCAGCAGACGCGCACACCCTAAATACAGGCTCGGGGCCCACCCATGGCAAGGGGCCAGGCGCCTGCCCGCTCCTTTGCTCGGACAGGCTCCTGGAGTGACCCGGGTGGGGATCGAACCCACGACCTACGGATTAAAAGTCCGTTGCTCTGCCAGCTGAGCTACCGGGTCACCGGGGAATCTACGCTCCGTCACGCAAAGGTGAACCCCGGCCCCCCGACGCTCACCGACCCCCGCTCAGGAACGGTCGCAGCGGCTCGGCGAGCACCGCGGCCGCAATGGCGATCCCCTCCAGGAAGCTCCCCACCCGGATGTTCTCGTTGGGGCTGTGCTGGTTGTTGTCCGGGTTGACGGTGGGCACGCTCACGGCGGGGATACCCAGCGTCGTGACGAAGGGCGAGATGGGGATGGATCCCCCGCTGGTACGGATGCGGATGGGCTCACTGCCGAAGAGGCGCGTCAGTGCGGCGGTGAGCCACCGCCCGGGCGGCGCGTCGAAGTCGGTGCGGAACGCCGCGTACGAGACCCGACCGTCGAAGCGGACGATGCGCCCGTAGGTGAGGCGCTCCTCCTCGGTGGGGTCGCGACCCTCGATGACGTGGTAGCCCAGCCCCTCGATGTGCCGGCGGATGAGTTCCAGCAGGCGCCTCCCGTCGGTCTCACGCACCAGTCGCACGTCCACCTCGGCCGTGGCGGTGGCGGGCACGATGGTGCGCGCCTGCTCGCCTACCCAGCCGGACTGGAGCCCCCGCACGTTCAGCGACGGCCACTGCACCGCCTCCTGCAGGCTACCCGCCACCCGGTCGGTCTCGGCGATGCCCAGCCGGCGCATGATCTCCGCCTCGTCGTCGGGCACCGCCTCCAGGATCCGCCGCGTCTCGTCGTCCAGCTCGACGCCGTCGTAGAAGCCCGGGATGGTGACGCGCCCGTACTCGTCCTTCATGGACGCCAGAATCTGCGCCAGCCGCATGGCGGGATTCGGTGCGTAGTTGCCGTAGTGGCCGGAGTGCTGCGGGACGCGGGGCCCGTATAC
>WGEM01000164.1 GCA_015492755.1 Gemmatimonadota bacterium
CCCTGCGCACCTCCCGGGGCCAGCACTCCCTCCAGCCGGGGATCGGCGGCCAGCGTCACCTCCGTGCGTCGCAGCGCGCCCCGGCCCCGGAACTCCACCGGGACCACCTCCCCGGGACGCAGACCCCGGAGGAGTTCCGCCGGCGTGCTGCCGCCCTCCACCTTCCGGCCCGCCCAGCGCACGATCACGTCCCCGCGGTCCAGTCCCGCCCGGTAGAGGGGACCGTCCACGGTGGGCGTCCGGGTCACGAGGAGGCCGTCTGCGGTGGTCCGGAGCACCCCCGGCTCGTCCACCCAGGGAGCACCGGGGCGGGACCGTCGCAGCTCGATGCCCGCCACCCGAAGGAGCGCGGCGTAATCCGCCGCCTCCCTGCCCGACACGTACCGCCGGAAGAACTCCCGGGCGAACGCGTCATCACCCGACACCTCCGCCAGCGCCGACACCAGATCCTCCAGCGCGTAGGGTCGCTCCTCCGCCCCGAAGCGCGACCACATGAGGCGCATGAGGTCGTCCAGGGTGCCACCGGGGTACCGGGTGCGGAGGGTGAGGTCCAGCGCCAGCGCGATGCCGGAGCCCCACGTGTAGTACGACAGGAAGGTGTTGGCGCGGTTGGTGGGATCGATGGAGGTGGCGGCGTCCACGAAGGGCGCCTGCATGCTCATCTCCACCGCCGAGAAGTAGCGCCGCCCCGGTGCGCGCAGCACCGCGTCGGCCATCCGGCCCACCCTCCGGGCGAAGGCCGCGTCGTCGATGAGCCCCGCCCGCCAGAGGATGAGGTCGTCGTAATAGCTGGTGAAGCCCTCGGCGAACCAGAGTTCGCGCGACGTGTTCGCCCGGGTGAAGTCGAAGGGCTCCAGCGAAGCCGGTCGGATCCGCTCCACGTTCCATTGGTGGAAAAACTCGTGCGCCACCGTGCCCAACAGTCCCAGGCGGTTCTCCGCCAACGACGACGTGCTGGTGAGCACGGTGGAGTTCCGGTGCTCCATGCCGTCGCCCGAAGCCCATGGGAGATAGCACGCCAGAAACGTGTAGCTCCCGCCGTCGAAGGCGGGCAGCGCGCCGAAGACCTCCCGCGCGGTCTCCACGACGAGCGCCACGTCCCGCGCAAACCGGTCCGCCTCCGCCTCGGAGCCCAGGTGGTGGAGCGCCACACCGATGTCGGCGTCGTCCGCCGTCCAACGGCGCGTCCAGTGACGGGACACCTCCACGGGTGAATCCATGAAGTACTGGAGATCCGGTGCGGTGAAGCGCCGGGCATCGTCGGTAGGGAAGAGCTGCGTGGCCACCCTCCATCCGCTCCCCTCCGGGACCCGCACCTCCAGCACCACGGGACGGTCTTCCAGCCCCCGAGCCCACATGAAGGTGGCGGGCACGTTGAGGTGCGCGTGGGTCTCGTCCACGGCGCTGTACGTCCCGTCCGCCCGATCGGCGTAGAGCGTGTAGCGCACCGTGAGGCTCCCGCCGTGTCCCTCCGCGATCCAGCGGTACGGGTCCGGGCGATGGAGCGGCACGTCGGCGCCGCCGGCACCGGTGGCCCGGACCTTGTATACGTTCTTCGCGAACTCGTGCAACGCGTACCGCCCAGGCGAGGCGCGGCTCATCCAGAGCTCCACCGGACCGGGCGGGAGGTGGGCGAAGCGCACCTCCACCTCCGCCTCGTGGTGCACCCGGTTCGGGAAGGAGATGGTGTAGCGGACTGCGGAGGAGTCCTCCTGCCCCATCCCCGGATGCGGGAGGAGGAGCGCGACGCTCAGAATGGAGGCGACACGGACGGATGAGACGAGCGTGCGGAATCTCATGGAGCGTTGCAATCCGATGATGATCTGCCGACGGTGGGACCGCTCAAGCTACCGGGTCCGCCGCACCGCGGCTATGTTCTGCCGGCCGCTGACAGGCCCCGAACCGCGCCCGGCGCGGCCCCCTTCTGGCCTCTGACGCGTTCTCCCGGATGCCGACGCACGATCCCTTCCAGCCGCTGATCCGCCACCTGGACCCCAGCAGGCTCCGTCGTGACGAGCCCATGCGGCGGCACACCACCTTCCGCATCGGAGGACCGGCGGACCTCTTCTACCGGGCAGGGGACGCGGACGACCTGGTGCGTGCCGTCGAGGCTGCCCGGGGATGCGGCGTGCCGTACTTCCTCCTGGGCCGGGGCGCCAACATCCTGGTGGGGGACCGGGGCATCCGGGGCCTGGTGATCCGCGCCGACGTCGGCGGCATCGACTTCACCGATGACGGACACGTGCGCGCCGGCGCGGGCGTCGAGGTCTTCCCGGACCTCATCGAGGCGTGTCTGGCCCGCGAGCTGGGCGGCCTCCACCACTTCGTGGGGATCCCCAGCACCGTCGGCGGCGCGCTCTGGCAGAACCTCCACTTCCTCTCCCCGGCGCCGGAGCGCGAGCGCACCGTCTTCATCGAGGAGGTGCTGGAGTCGGCGGAGATCCTCACCGAGGAGGGGGATCTGCGCACCGTGGACGTGTCCTATTTCGAGTTCGGCTACGACCGCAGCGTGCTGCACCACCGCGACGACGTTGTGCTCCGCGCCACCTTCCGGCTCCAGCCGGCGCCCCGGGATGACCTGCGACGCGTCATCCGGGAGAACCTGGCGTGGAGGGACGAACGCCACCCCGACCTCTGGCTCTACCCCTGTGCCGGGTCGGTCTTTCAGAAGATCGAGGGCATCGGCGCCGGGCGCCTCATCGACGAATGCGGCCTCAAGGGCCGGATCCACGGCGGCGCCGGGATCTTCCACAAGCACGCGAACATCATCGTGAACCTGGGCGGCGCTACCGCAGCCGACGTCATGGCGCTGGTGGATCTGGCCCGCGAGACCGTGCTCCGCGAAACCGGCTACGAGCTAGTGCCGGAGATCTCCTTCGTCGGCGAGTTCTGAGCGCCGTGGCCCCCACCCCACCGGATCCCGGTTCCGAAGCCTCGCTGGAGGCGTATCTCCACCAGCAGATCCCCCTCTCCGCCGCCATGGGGGTGCGGGTGCTCCGGGCCGACGCGGAGGGGACCATCCTGTCCGCCCCCCTCGAGCCCAACCTCAACCATCGGGCCACGGCCTTCGGAGGGAGCGTGGCCGCGCTGGCCATCCTGGCGGGCTGGGCCACCGTGCACCGCCGACTGCACGCGGAGGGACACGCCGTACACACCGTGATCCAGGACGCCCGCGTGCGCTTCGACATACCCGTCGACGGCGCCTTCGAGGCGCGCTGCGCACCGCCCGACCCCGAGCGGTGGGCGCGCTTCGTGAAGACCCTGGCGCGGCGCGGACGGGCCAGGATCCGGATGGACGTGGAGGTCTGGAGCGAGGGCAGGAAGGTGGGTGCCCTCCAGGGGGCGTACGTGGCGCTGACGCGCCCTGACGCCCCTGCCTGACTACCCTCCAGAGCCGCTGCGCGCCAGCTCCAGCAAGGTTGGCGGGTGGATCTCGTGCCCGCCGTCGAAGGTGACGATGCGGGCCTCCAGACCCGCCTCCACGAGGATGACACGTTCCCGGGCCACCCGCTGGGCCTCGATGGCGGGATCGGACGCACCCCGCACCAGAAGCAGCTCCGAGTCCCGCAGCGCGCGGCCCAGCGCCGCCGCATCGACATCGGGGGGGAGCGTGTCACCCCAGAGGACGAGGCGAGCCGGCCTCACCCTCCCCTGCACCACCCAGCGCACGGCGGTGGCCACGCCCTGCGAGAACCCCAGGACCGTCTCCATGGCCCCGGCCACGCCCAGGAGACGGCGGAGCCGATTCAGGTACGTCACGTAATCCCGGATCTCGTGCAGGCGGTCCTCGCGCGTCATCCAGCTGGCGCCCACCCGCGCCTCCGGACCGTGGCGGCCGCCCGGCGCGTCCACGTAGAATCGCGAAAGGCCCTCCGGCGCCACCAGCCGGCGGGTCCCGTCATCCAGTGGGGCGAAACGCCGTAGAAAGCGACGCGCCAGTTGCCGGTAGCCGTGGAGCACCCACCACACCTCCCCGGGCGCCTGCACGCCGCCGCCCAGCATCGCGTACCGCGCGGTGCGACGTACCGTGAGGTGTCCCTCCTC
>WGEM01000165.1 GCA_015492755.1 Gemmatimonadota bacterium
GTCCAAGCCCGGCGCGGCGGGCATGACCCGCCTGGCGGGCTACGCCTTCATGGGCGCCGGGCTGCTCATCATCCTCGCCAACGCCTTCACCGTGGTCTCGGTGGGGCAGGTGGGCGTGAAGCACTTCCTGGGAAGCGTCGATCCGGAGCCGCTGGAGCAGGGGGTGCACCTCATCAACCCGCTGGCCAGCGTGGAGAAGATGTCCGTGCGCGAGCAGGCCTTCCCAGCCGACGGCGGCGTGGAGCGCATCGAGGCGCAGACCAGCGAGCAGCTCAACGTGGCGCTGGAGGTCTCCATCCTCTTCCGGCTGGACGGCTCCAAGGCGCCGGAGCTTTACCAGCGCCTGGGAACGGAAGACCAGATCAAGAACCGCATCGTCCTGAACGCCGTGCGCAACGGCGTACGCGACGCGGTGGCCACGAAATCCATCAACGAGATCTTCTCCCCCAACCGCCGGGAGGTGGCCGCCGACATGAAGCAGGCCATCCAGGCGAAGGCCGGAGACCGCATCGAGGTGCTGGACGTCTTCGTGCGCGACGTCCAGGCGCCCCCCAGGGTCCGCGAGGCCATCGAAGAGAAGCTCCAGCGCGAGCAGCAGGTGGCGGCGGAGCGGTTCCAGACCGAGATCATCCAGGAGCGCGCCCGTCAAGCCATCGAGGAAGCCAAGGGAATCGCCCAGGCGCAGCGGATCATCTCCGAGGGACTCACGCCGGCGTACCTCACCTTCAAGTACATCGAGACGCTGGGCCAGCTCCCGCCGGGCTCGGTGGTGTACGTACCCACCGAGGGCGGCGTCCCCCTGGTGCGCACGCTGGGCGGCGGCGGACGGTAGCTCCAGGTGGCCCGGTCACCCCGTGCGCTGAGGTGGTGGCCCGCCGCGCTGGCGGTGGTGCTGGCGGCGGGGTGCGCCGCCTGTTCACCCCTCTACGTCATCAAGGCGGGTCTCGCGGAGTGGGAAATCCTGCGGGCCCGGCGCCCCATTCCGGAGGTGCTCTCCGACCCCACGGTGGCGGACGACGTGAAGGGGAAGCTCTCCTTCGTGCTGGAAGCCCGCCGCTTCGCCGCCCACGAGCTGGGCATCGACGTGGGCGAGGCCTACACCATGTACACCCGCCTGGACCGCGACACGCTGGCCATGGTGCTCTCCGCGGCGTACCGCCACCGGCTGGTGCCCAAGACGTGGTGGTTCCCCATCGTGGGGCGCGTCCCCTACCGCGGGTACTTCTCACTGGACGGCGCCCTGGAGGCTCAGCGAAAGCTGGAGGAGGAGGGCTTCGACACCTACCTCCGGCCCACGGCGGCGTTCAGCACGCTGGGCTGGTTCAACGATCCGGTGCTCTCCACCATGCTGCGCGCCGATGACGTGGAGGTGGTGGAAACCGTCCTGCACGAGCTGGCCCACCGACATCTCTTCGTTCCGGGGCGGGTTTCCTTCAACGAGAGCTTCGCCACCTTCGTCGGGCGTGTGGGGGCGGCGCGGTTCTTCTGCACCCGTCAGGGGGGCGGCCCCGACACGGTAAAGTGTCTGCGGGCGCAGGCACGGTGGCGCGACGTTCAGCGTTTCAGTGTCTTCATCGACACCCTGGTGGCCGAGCTGAACGGCCTCTACGGGGACCCCGAGCTTCCCAGCGACGAGAAGGTGCGGCGTCGTGAGGTGGTCTTCCGGAAGGCGCTGGAGGAATTCGACGCCGAGGTGGCTCCACGCCTGGAGTCCCTCACCTTCGCGGGTTTTCGCCGCACGCCGCTGAACAACGCCACCCTCCTGGCGCGCGTGCGCTACTACCACCGCCTCCCCGACTTCCAGGCGTTCCTCGACGCGCACGGCGGCGATCTGGTGGCGGCGCTCTCCGACCTGAAGGAGCGGGCGCCCGACGCCGAAGACCCTTTCTCCCTCCTCCCCACCGGAGCGCCCCCCGGATGACGTCGAGCCGCACCTGGCGTCTCCGGGCACTTCCCCTGGCGCTGACGCTGGCGCTTCTGGCGGGGGTGTGCGAGGAAACGGCCACGCAGCTCGAGGGCAACGACGAGGAGACCGGCCCGGGCATGGACTGGACGCCGACCCCCCTCCGCGTCCGGGCGGAGGCGGTGGGAGGCACCACCGGCGTGGATACCGCCTACACCCGCGTGCCCCTGGAAGCCCGCCTGATGGTGGCCAACGACAACGGCAGCGAAGCGGGTACGCTGCGCGTGACCCTTCACTACGTCTTCGCCGAAATCTCCGACAGCGTGGAGCACCTGGCACCCGGGGTGTACCGCCTCGGCGATCCGGAAATCCGGCACCCCACCGCGGAGGGCGTCGTGGAGGTCACCCTGGCACCGCTGGACTCGGCGGAGCTGGTGGTGCCGCTGGGCGTGCCCCGGCCCCTCACGGAGATGAGTGCCTCCCGCCACATCGTCATCGACAGCGTGCGGGTTCTGGAAGTGAGGCCGCTGGCGGCGGACCCGCTGGACGCGGCGCCCAGGATCCGCACCGGGAGCAACCTCCGCTTCACCGAGCGGAGGCGCCAGTTCGGGCACCTGGGGAGCGTGTACACCGGCATCGTGCTTCCGGCGCTGGTCCCGGGCGAGGTGACGCTGGACGGTGCCGCGACGACGGGAATCGACACCCTTCCACCCGAGGGGGAGCGGGTGTGGCACTTCGCGCCGGGGGCCGGCACGGCGGCGCGTCTGAGCTTCGACGTGTTCAACCAGTCCCGCGACACGGTCCCGGCGGGGGCCTCATGGGCGGTGATGTACGACGCCGGCCAGACGGTGGTGGTGGGCGCGGACACGGTGCGCCCGCAAGAGACGTTGGCGTCAGGCGCCCTGGCGACAGCGCTGGCGCCCGGTGCCACCACCCGGATCGAGGGGGCGTTCGAGGGCGTCTTCCCCTCGCCGCCGGTGGACGCGCCCGAGTTCGTCGTGCTGGTGGACACCCGGAGCATCGCCCGGGACTACCCCGTCCTCCTGGCGGGCCGGCCCATCCGCGCGTGGTTCACCGTGGAGCCGACCGGCACCGCCGTGCCTTCGCGGGCGCCGGCTCGCTGACGCGCGCCGGTGGGCTCAGATCCGCGCCTGCAACGTGTAGAGGTCGTAGTAGCGTCCCTTCCGGGCCAGAAGCTCGTCGTGGCGACCGCGCTCCACAATCTCACCCGCCTCGATGACCAGGATGAGATCCGCCCTCTGGATGGTGGAGAGACGGTGCGCGATGACGAACGTCGTGCGCCCCTGCAGCAGCGTCGCCAGACTCTTCTGGATGAGGGCCTCGCTCTCGGTGTCGAGACTCGATGTGGCCTCATCCAGGAAGAGGATCCGCGGCCTCGCGAGGATGGCGCGCGCGATGGTGACGCGCTGGCGCTGCCCTCCCGAGAGCTTCACGCCCCGCTCACCGATGACGGTATCCAGCCCGTCAGGGAACCGGTCGGTGAACTCGGTGACGTACGCCTGCTCCGCCGCCTCACGCACCTCCTCCTCGGTGGCGTCGGGACGGGCGAAGAGGAGGTTCTCGCGGATGGTGCCGTCGAAGAGGAAGTCGTCCTGGAGCACCAGCCCCAGTTGTTTGCGGTACGACGCTAGCTTCACGCGACGGAGGTCGATGCCGTCGATGAGGACGCGGCCCTCGTCGGGTTCCAGAAAGGAGGCCGCCAGCCCCGCCAGCGTCGTCTTCCCGGACCCCGAGCTCCCCACCAGCGCGATGACCGTGCCCGGGTCGGCCTCGAAGTTGATGTCCTTCAGCACCGGCTTGTCAGGCTCGTAGCTGAACGAGACGTGATCGAACTTCACGTGCCCCTTCACCGGCGGCATCTCGACGGTGCGCAGAGGGTCGTCGTCTTCCCGCGGCCAGGAAAGGAGTTCCGCGGTGCGGTCCAGACCGGCGAACGCCTCGGTCATCTGCGTGCCGATGTTGGCCATCTGGATGACGGGTGCGATGAGGAAGCCCAGGAACAGCGTGAAGGAGAAAAGCTCCCCCACGGTGAGCTGCCCCTCGATGATGAGACGCCCGCCGTACCCCATGATGAGGACGCTGGCGAGCCCCATGAAGAAGCTTCCCAGGCTCGTCACCATGGACGAGGTGGTGAGCGTGGTCTTCACGTTGTCGAAGATCCGCATCACGCCGCGGTGGAAGATCTCGGCTTCCTTCTCCACCGCGTGGAATCCCTTGATGACGCGGATCCCGCCCAGCGCCTCGGTGAGCCGGCCCGTCACCTCCGCGCGGATGCGTCCCCGCTCCCGGAAGGCGGGGCGGAGCTTGCCGAAGGCCTTGGTGGACACGAACGCGAACCCGCCGAGAGGTCCCAGTGCCAGGAGCGTCATCACCGGGCTGATGCTCATGAGGAAGGCGAAGGCCACGATGGCGGTGATGGTCCCTCCCACCAGCTGCACCAGGCCGGTCCCCACGAGGTTTCGCACACCCTCCACGTCGTCCATGATGCGCGACACCAGCTCGCCCGACTTGGTGTTGTCGAAGACCCGCACCGGGAGCTCCAGCACGTGCTTCTGCACCTGCGCACGCAGATTCGCGATGAGGTGCTGCGCCTCCACGCTCAGGAGGAGGGTGAGGGTGTACGAGGTGGCCGCCTGGACCATCACCGCCAGCCCCACCGAGCTCAACAGCAGGTAAAGAAGCTGTACGTCCTTGTTGGCGATGACGTTGTCGATGAGGTAGCGCGTGGACGCGGGCAGGACCAGTCCGGCCAGGCGGTTCAGGAGGATGAGGATCAGTCCGATGGCGATGAGCTTACGGCGCGGCCAGATGATTTCCTGGAACGCGGTCCGGAGGCTCGAACCGGAGATCTTCTTCTGCTTGGGCCGCTTGCTTCCCGTGCCGCCTCCCTCCCCGTCCGGCGGGGTACCGTCCTGCTCCGGCCCGGGCCGTCGGGCGGTTCCGTGACGGGCGCCGCGGGCGTGCTCTCTCTGTATGGTGTCCTGGGTCATGCGACGGGGGCTCGAGGTGAATGGAGCAGGTGGTGTACCCGGGGGCATCCTGGTGGTGCCTCCGGCACCCGGGCGGACCACGGGAAAACGCCCCTTGGGACTGCTTCCCCGCGGATATAGGTTAGCGTCTCCTCGCAGGGCCGGCCTCCGTACGTCACCGGAGCCGCCGACCCTGTACGGACTCACAGACGGCTAAGGTATGTCGAGCGAAGGACGCACAAAGTACGTCCCCGGAGACGTAGAACGTAAATGGCAGGAGCGCTGGGACGAGCGCGGCACCAACCGGTACACCCTGGAGGAGCTGCGCACCGCCCCGGACCCCTTCTACAACCTCATGATGTTCCCCTACCCCTCGGCGGAGGGGCTCCACGTGGGGAACATCTACGCCTTCACGGGTGCCGACGTCTACGGACGCTTCCAGCGCCTCCAGGGCAAGGACGTGTTCGAGCCCATCGGGTTCGACGCCTTCGGCATCCACTCGGAGAACTTCGCGCTGAAGGTGGGCACCCACCCGATGGACCTCATCCCGTCGAACGTGGCCAACTTCACGCGGCAGCTCCGCCGCATCGGCGGGATGTTCGACTGGGGCCACACCGTCGACACCACCGACCCGGCGTACTACAAGTGGACGCAGTGGCTCTTCCTGCAGCTCTTCAAGGCCGGTCTGGCGGAGCGCAAGGAAGCGCCGGTGAACTGGTGCCCGTCGTGCATGACGGTCCTGGCCAACGAGCAGGTCATCTCCGGGGAGTGCGAACGCTGCGGCACGGCGGTGGAGCAGCGCCGCATCGCCCAGTGGTTCTTCAAGATCACCCGGTACGCGCAGCGCCTCCTGGACAACCTGGACCACATCGACTGGTCCGAGAAGACCAAGAAGGCGCAGCGGAACTGGATCGGCCGGAGTGAAGGTGCAGAACTCCGCTTCCCGGTCCTGGACGAGGAAGGTCGCGAAACCGGCCTGGAGATCCCCGTCTACACGACTCGGGCCGACACCGTGTTCGGCGCCACCTACATCGTCCTCTCGCCCGAGCACCCTCTGGTGGAGAAGGTGACGCGCGACGGGCACCGTCCTCCCGTCCTCGCCTACCAGGAGGAGGCGCGCAGGAAGGACCTGGTGACCCGGCAGAAAGCGGATCGCACCAAGACGGGGGTTTTCACCGGGGGATTCTGCCGCAACCCCGCCACCGGCGACGCCATCCCCATCTGGATCGCCGACTACGTCCTCATGGAATACGGCACCGGCGCCATCATGGCGGTGCCGGGGCACGACGAGCGGGACTTCGAGTTCGCCCGCACCTTCGATCTCCCCATCCGTCGCGTGGTGGCGGGCCCGGACGCGGACGCGGACACCCCGCTGGAGGAAGCGTACACCGGGCCGGGACGACTGGTGAACTCCGGACGGTTCGACGGCATGGACACCCGGGAGGCCGCCCGGGCCATCACCCGGTGGGCGGAGGAGCACGGGTGGGGGGAGGCGCGCGTCAACTACCGCCTCCACGACTGGTGCATTTCGCGCCAGCGCTACTGGGGCCCGCCCATCCCCATCGTGTACTGCGACGCGTGCGGGGCGGTGCCCGTGCCGGAGGAGGAACTCCCCGTACTCCTGCCCCGGGTGGAGGACTTCAAGCCCGACGCGTCCGGGATCAGTCCCCTGGCGCGAGTGGAGGAGTGGTACCGCACCTCCTGTCCGCAGTGCGGCGCCGAGGCGCGCCGCGAGACCGACGTCTCGGATACCTTCCTGGATTCGGGGTGGTACTTCCTCCGCTACCCGTCCACCGACTTCGACGACCGTCCGTTCGATCCGGAGATCACGCGGAAGTGGCTCCCGGTGGACATGTACATCGGCGGCCACGAGCACGCGGTGCTGCACCTCCTCTACGCGCGCTTCCTCACCATGGTGCTGCACGACCTGGGGCACATCGACTTCGAGGAGCCCTTCACGGTCTTCCGCGCCCACGGGCTGATCATCTCGGAAGGCGCCAAGATGTCGAAGTCCAGGGGCAACGTGGTGGTCCCGGATCCCATCATCGAGGAGTACGGCGCCGACACCTTCCGGACGTACCTCATGTTCCTGGGGCCCTTCGAGGAGGGCGGTGACTACCGCGCCGAAGGCATTCAGGGGCCGCACGGATTCCTGCACCGCCTCTGGGACACGGCGCTGGCCTCGGAGGAGCGCGCGCCGGACCCGGAGGTGGAGCGGAAGGTCCATCAGACCATCCGGCAGGTGACGCAGCAGATCCCTGAGCTGGGGTACAACACCGCCATCGCCGCCATGATGGAGTGCCTCAACGTGATCCGTGCCGGCGGCCGGACGGCGGCGCGGGCGGAGGTGGAGCCGCTCATCGTCATGATCGCGCCCTTCGCCCCGCACCTGGCGGAGGAGCTCTGGGAGCGCTTCGGCCACGAAGACAGCATCTTCGAGGGCGCGAACTGGCCCGATTACGACGAAGAGAAGGCGGCGGACCCGGCGGTGGAGATCGCCGTGCAGGTGAACGGGAAGCTCCGCGCCACCATCGAGGTGCCGGCGGACGCCGACGAGGAGGCCGTGGTGTCGGCGGCGCGTGCCGAGCCCAACGTGCAGCGCCATCTGGACGGAAAACAGGAGCGACGTGTGATCTACGTGCCGGAACGCCTCGTGAACTTCGTCGTTGGATGACCCGGCTCGATCCCACGGTCCGGCTGGCGGTGGACGCCATCCGCGTCCTCTCCATGGACGCGGTGCAGCGCGCCAACTCCGGGCATCCCGGCGCACCGATGGCGCTGGCGCCGGTGGGGTACGTCCTCTTCCACCGCCACCTGAGGCACAACCCGAAGGATCCGGGCTGGCCCGATCGCGACCGCTTCGTGCTCTCCAACGGGCACGCCTCCATGCTCCTGTACTCGCTCCTCCACCTCAGCGGCTACGAGCTGACGCTGGACGACATCAAGAACTTCCGGCAGTGGGGCTCGCCCACCGCGGGGCATCCGGAGTACGGGCACGCTCCGGGGGTGGAGACCACGACGGGACCGCTGGGGCAGGGTGTGGCCACCTCGGTGGGGATGGCGCTGGCGGAGCGCTGGCTCGCCGCCCGCTTCAACCGGCCGGGGCACGAGATCGTCGATCACTTCACCTATGCGCTCTGCTCCGACGGCGATCTCATGGAAGGCATCTCCCACGAGGCCGCCGAGCTGGCGGGGCACCAGAGGCTGGGCAAGCTCATCTGGATCTTCGACGACAACCGCATCACCATTGAGGGCTCCACCGACCTGGCCAGCTCCACCGACCAAGAGGAACGCTTCCGGTCCTACGGCTGGCACGTGACCCACGTGCACGACGGCAATGACCTGGAGGCCATCGACCTGGCCATCCGGGAGGCGCAGAGCGAACGGGACAGGCCGAGCCTCATCGTGCTCCGCACCGTCATCGCCTACGGGAGTCCCAACAAGGCCGGCTCGGCGTCGGCGCACGGAGCGCCGCTGGGCGAGGACGAGGTCATCGCCACCAAGAAGAACCTCGGATACCCGTCGCTGGAACCCTTCTGGGTGGATGATGCGGCGCGGGCCCACTGGCTCGAGTGCGTGGAGAAAGGCAAGCGGCTCCAGGAGGCCTGGGAGGCCCGCCTCGCCCTCTACCGGGCGGAGCACCCGGAAGAGGCCGCCGAGCTGGAGCGCATGCTGGCGGGTCGGCTGCCGGACGGCTGGGACGCCCACGTCCCGGACCTCACCCGTGTGGACGCGTCCGACGCCACGCGCGGGTGGTCGGGGAAGGTGATTCAGGGGCTGGCCCGGGGGATCCCCGAACTGGTGGGGGGATCGGCGGACCTCGGGGGGTCCAACAAGACCGACATCGCCGGCGCCGAGGATCTCCTCCCCGACACGCCCGGTGGGCGTGTGGTGCACTACGGGGTGCGGGAGCACGCCATGGGGGGCATCATGAACGGGATGTCGCTGCACGGCGGCCCGCGCCCCTACGGAGGCACCTTCCTGGTCTTCTCCGACTACA
>WGEM01000166.1 GCA_015492755.1 Gemmatimonadota bacterium
GCCTAGGATTCGGGGCCGTGGCACGCCCAACGCGGCCCGCTCTCTTACTCGGACAGGCTCCAGGATGTGCGGCATCCACTGGAGCGGGAGGTGCTGGTAGGCCTCCACCCGCTCCCCCACCCCGATGATGGGCGTGCCGGCGTTGTTCATCAGATCGGGACGCCAGAGCGGCGACTCGCCGCTGCCCAGCACGCGGGCGTAGAAGGCGACGACTCGCTCATGGTCCGGGACGGCGATGTCGGCGCTGAGGACGCCGCCGGCTACGGGGATGTTGGATCCGGCCACGACGCACCTCCTGGAAACGGAATCGCCGCGTGCGACGGCGGCGCGCCGCACGCGGCCCGGTGAGCGGAGGGGGTGGGATTCGAACCCACGAGGGCTTTCGCCCGCCGGTTTTCAAGACCGGTGCATTGAACCGCTCTGCCACCCCTCCGGAGGGCCCTCCGGGGCCCGGCCATAGTCTAGTGCGGCGGGCCGCCGTCTCCAAGACGGGGGGCGTGCGCACCTCCGGGGGTCGCGCTACTCTGTACCCGCACCCTGTCTGGAGGCTGCGATGATCTCACGCAAGGACTTCCTGGAACGTTCCGCCGTGCTGGGTCTGGGCGCGGCGCTCCCGGGCCCCCTTCCCCGCCCCCTCGCCACCGACGACGCCGTGGCCGAGGGCGGCCGCACCGCTCCCGGCGGCGGCGGGGGCCTGGCTGTGCCGCTCCCCGAGCGCTTCGACCCCTGGGTGGAGGTGATCCCCACGCACCTCCGCGCCAACCTGGCGGAGGTCCGCCGTCTTTCCGGCGGCCGGCCCGTCCTGGCGGTGCTGAAGAACAACGCCTACGGGCTGGCGCTGGACGTCGCGGGGCCGGTGCTGGACGCCCAGGAAGGGATCTGGGGCTTCGCGGTGGTGAAGGCGGACGAGGCGCGCTCGCTGCGGGCGGCAGGCGTCACGAAACCCATCCTCCTCATGGGGATGTTCGATCCCGACGAGGGGCCGGAGCTGGCGGAGCTGGGCGTGCAGCTCAGCGCCTACACCCCCGACGCCGCCTTCCGGCTGGAAGCGGTGCACGCCCGCACCCGCCGTCCGGTGGAGGTGCACGCCTACCTGGATACGGGGATGAGCCGCATGGGGATGCCGTACCGGGAGGCGGCCCCCTGGATGGCGGAGCTGGCGGCGCACCCGGCGGTGCGGCTCTGGGGCACCTTCACCGCCCTCACCGAGGACCCGGACTTCGATCCCGTCCAGCTCCGGCGGCTCCGGGAGGTGGTGGCGGAGGTCCGCCGCTCCGGCGCGGACCCGGGCGCGGTGCACGCCGCCTCCTCCAACGGCGTCTTCCACCTCCCCGAGGCGCATCTGGAGATGGTACGGCCGGGGATCGCCCTCTACGGCTCCTATCCTTCCCGCCCCGACGAGGAGCGGCGCATGGCCACCCTCCGCCCGGCGGTGCGGCTCCGCGCCCGGGTGGTGCGGGTGGCGGCGCTGAAGGCGGGCGAGACCATCGGCTACGGCCGCGCCTGGACGGCGGAGCGCGACACCTGGATCGCCACGCTCCCGGTGGGGCACGCCGACGGACTCCCCCGCGCGGCGGTGCGCGGCGGGCGGGTCCTCATCGGGGATCGCACCTACCCGCTGGCGGGCGCCGTCACCGCCAGCCACGTGGAGGTGGAGCTGGGCCCGGAGGAGCCGGAGGTCCGCGTGGGCGACGTGGCCACGCTCCTGGGGCCCGACCACCCCGACGTGGACCCCAACCGGCAGGCCGACGCCATGGGCGTCTCCGTCTACGACCTCCTCATGCACCTGAACCCGGATCTGCCGAGGGTGGTGGTGTAGCTACTCCACCGCCCCGCCGCGTACGAGCATCAGGAAGGCCCGGGGGGTCAGGATGGGGATGGGCGCCTTTCCGGCCACCGCGAGGAGATCCCGGTCGCCCGTCACCAGGATGTGCGCGCCCGCGCCGACGGCATCAGCGAGGATGCGTTCGTCGTCCGGATCGCGCACCGCCACCGGGCTCGGCGCACCGGAGGGTGGTGCCCGCTCGCCGCGGTCGAGCACCGCGGTGACGGCAGCCAGCGCCTCGGAGGAAAGTCCCAGCTTGTCCGAGAGGACCCGGAGCACCTCATGCCGCACCGAGTCGGGCACCACCAGGTGCTGTTCGCCGAGGACGTGCGTGAGGATGTCGGAGCAGAGGCCCCGGGCAGCGAAGGCGGCCACCAGGACGTTGGAGTCCAGGCAAACCCGGATCACGACATGAGCTCGAAGACGTCCTCGTCGGTGAAGATCCCCCGGGCTTCCGCGTACGGGAGCACCTTCCTGCGAGCCTCTTCGAAGAGGCGAAGGCTGAGCTGGCGACGGAGCGCGTCCCGGATCACCTCGCTCCGGGACCGACCGGTGGCGCGGCACACCTCGTCGAGGAGCTCCTCCAGCTCCGGATCCAGGCGGACGGTCACGGCTGCGCTCTTCATGTCATACAATGTATGACATTCGCGGAGATGTGGAAACGCCCCCGCTTCGAGCAGCGGAGGCCTTCCCCGCAACCTCCCGGCCCTTCCCGGGGTTCTGATGACGGGGCGCGGCGGACCCTGAGGCGCGCCGCCACACCCCGAACCGCCTTCACTTCCCCGACACGCCAGGACCGCCGGACGCATGAGCGAAGGAGCACCCGAGAGCGCCCCCCTCGCACGCCGGGCGCGCGTACGCCTGTGGGCGGAACGGCTCGTCACCGCCGCGCTCCTCGTCTTCGTCTTCGTCCGCCTGGGCCCGCAGCTCGGTGCACTGGTGGGCGTGGCGCCCGACGGGGGTCGCGCCCCCCACTTCGCCTTCGAGACGCTGGGCGGGGACCAGGTGGACTCGGAGGCGCTTCGCGGCAAGGTGGTGGTCCTGAACTTCTGGGCCACCTGGTGCGGTCCCTGCGTTCGCGAGATCCCGGCGCTGAATAATTTGGTGAAAAAATTCCGCGACCGCGGCAACATCGTATTTCTGGCGATCACCGCAGAAACCGCGCCGACGGTGCGCCGTTTCTTGAAGAAGCAGGAATTCCTGTACCAGATCGCCGTGGAAGGCCGAACCGCCATCAATACCTATAAAGCCTTCGCCTACCCCACGCATGTGGTCATAGACTACGCCGGCCGCATTCGGTATCGGCAGATGGGCGCAACGGAGAACATCGGCGCCAAACTGGAGAATGTGATCCAATCCATCCTCCGAGATCTGGAACTTCGGCGTCCGCCGGCCTCCCGCTGATGCGCCTCTTGGGAGGCCTGTTCCGGGACCAGGCCATCCTCACCCTGGAGCCCGAGACAGACCTGGAACGCGTCCTCTCGGAGCTGCCGGCTTCTGTGCAACGCCTGAGGCTCCGCGTGAACGGGCAGGAGGTGCTTCTTCAGCGGGTCCACGGCAAGTGGAGGCTGAGCGCGGAGTCCTGGCAGCAGCTGCGGGCTTCAGGAAGCAGCCGCTGGCTTCTGGGAAGGCTTCCCGTTGCAGTGGACCTGCCGTCTCCAGAGACACCCTCCTCCGCGGCCGATTGGTTTCCACTTCTCCTTCTCGCGGAGGAGGGCGCGCCTGCGGTGGTCTTCTGGGGCGAGGACGCCGAAATCCCCTACATCCGGCAATTCGCGCGGATCCTGGCTTCCCTGTTTCCCGACTGGTCACCCGCTCGCCGCGCGCAGTGCGTCCTGATCTCGCGCGAAGGAACGCGCGAGCCCGCTGTGGTCCGCGCGGCCGCGCGCACCATACTCGGCGCAGAGCCTGCCCTCGGGGACGAGAGCCCCCTCTGGTTTGCCGGCCACGTGCCACGAAGAAGCACCCTCTTTCGCCTGCTGTACCGGCTGCCGCGACACGCGAGGCTGTGGGCCGGCGTGCCGTTGAGCGTCCTCGTGCCACGGGAGGTTCAGCAGGTGATCCTCCAGGACTGTACGCTTCTGGCAGTCCTTCCGGCGGGTCAGGAAAAGGTATATCTCTGGCTGCGGAAGGCGCGCCTCCCGGCAAGCTGGCATCGGAAACCCCTGCCCATCCTGCGCGTGGAGGGTGCGCTCTCGCTGGAGCAGTCCTGGGAAACCCTTCGGCCCCTGCTTGCACGCCTCCGGGAGACCGCCACAGCCCTGCTGAGCGCGCAAGAGCCGCGGCATTACCGGGAAACCGTCCAGCTGAATGTTTATCCGATAGCCTACGGTTTCTGGCGGCGCCTCGCTCGGGAGCGAGGTTTCCTGCCCTCGCTGTGGACGCTTCCGGGCGCCTTCCTTCAGGCTCTTCGCCATCAGGGTGCCTCCCCCGTGGGCTTCCTTCCGGCGGGCTCCAGTGCGCTGTTCCTCTCTCTTTCCGCGCGCGAAGAGGAACCGGCTGCCCTGCGGCTTTCCACCACGCCCTCCGTGCTCTCCATTCCGGTCGCGCACTCGCGGAACGCGGAGCTGGAGGCCCTTCGTCGTCGCC
>WGEM01000167.1 GCA_015492755.1 Gemmatimonadota bacterium
CGTCTGGCCCGCGGCAACCCCTGACACTACGTTGCCCGTCCTTCGTAGGGGGCAGCACGTAGCATCGTGTCGCTTCCTCATGGAACACGGGGCCGGGTCGTGCGGACAGGGCGCGGCGCGGCCGTACCCGCCAACGATTCACCGCATCCCTGGAGTCCGCGCATGCCCTCGCTCCTCCGTGGCCTCACCCTGGCCTCCGCGGTTCTCGTCCTTCCAGCCTTCTCCATGGCCCAGGAGGCCCAGCACGACCCCGACCGGGGTCTTCCGCTGGAGCCCGCCCGCTGGGCCCGTTTCACCACGCATGAAGGCACCTGGATCAGCCTGGACGTGAGTCCCGACGGCCAGACCATCGTCTTCGACCTCCTGGGCGACCTCTACCGCATGCCGGCGACGGGCGGCGAGGCCACGCGCCTCACCAGCGGCCTGCCGCACGACATGCAGCCCCGGTTCAGCCCCGACGGCGAGACCATCGTCTTCGTCTCGGACCGGAGCGGCGACAACAACATCTGGGTCATGCCCGCCGAGGGCGGTGAGCCGCGCCAGATCAGCAAGGGGATCGGCTCGCGCTTCCTCTCGCCGGAGTGGATGCCCGACGGCAAGTACATCGTGGTCTCCCGGGCGGCGCCGCGGCAGGGGCTGGAGAAGCTCTGGCTCTACCACATCGACGGCGGCACGGGCATTGAGATGGTGGGTGGAGCGCGTGGCCTCCGCATGATGGGCGCCACGGTGGACCCCACCGGCCGCTACATCTGGTACGCGCAGCGCACGGGCACGTGGACGTACAACGCTATCCTGCCGCAGTACCAGATCTGGGTCTACGACCGCGAGACGGGCACCCGCACGCCGATGACCAACCGCTACGGATCGGCCTTCCGGCCCGCCGTCTCGCCGGACGGGAAGTGGCTCGCCTACGCCGGCCGTCACGACGCCGACACGGGGATCCGCCTCAGGGAACTCGCCTCCGGCGAGGAGCGCTGGCTGGCCTATCCGGTGCAGCGCGACGACCAGGAATCCACGGCGAACATGGACGTGATGCCGGGCTACTCGTGGACACCGGAGGGCGACGCGCTGGTGATGTCCTACGGTGGGCGCATCTGGCGCGTCCCGGTGGACGGCTCCGAGGCTACGGAGATCCCCTTCACGGTACACGCCGAGGTGGCCATCGGGCCGGAGGTGAAGTTCGAGTACCCCATCGAGGATACGCCCACCTTTACGGTGAAGCAGATCCGCGACGCCAGGCCCTCGCCTGACGGGACGCGCATCGCCTTCACGGCGCTGGACCGGCTCTACGTGGCCAACATCGACGGGAGCGAGCCCCACCGCCTCACCGAAGACGAGGTGGGCGAGTACCACCCGGTGTGGTCCCCCGACGGCCGCTGGGTGGCCTACGTCACCTGGGACGACGATGCGGGTGAGGGCCACATCCGCCGCGTATCCGCCACCGGCGGGCGGCCGCAGACGCTCACGCGCGTGCCCGCGTACTACCAGCAGATCGCCTGGTCGCCCGACGGCCGACGGATCGTGGCCATCCGTTCCTCGCGCAGGAACATTCAGGAGGCGGTGGATCCCTTCATCGGGCTGGGGCTGGACTCGGAGTTCATCTGGATCCCCGCCGAGGGCGGAGACGTCACCGTCATCGGGCCCACCAACGGCCGCCAGCGCCCCCACTTCACCGACGATCCCGACCGCATCTACTACTACGGGTTGGCACGCCCCGACCCGATTCCCGGCTCGCCCACCGCGCCACCGCCCACGCTGGCGCTGAGCTCGGCGCGCTGGGACGACACCGACCGGAAGGTTCACCTGCGGGTGACGGCGCGCATCGACGTCTCCGCCGGCGAGGTGGCCGGGGGCTACCGGATCTCGGAGACCTCCGACCTGGTGATGCCGCAGGAGTACGACGAGCGGGGTGAGCCGGTGGAGTCACGCGGCCACGACGGGGAGCCGCGGGAGCTCATCCCCCGGCGCTCGGCGGGGCTGGTGCTCATGGCGCCCCGGGGCGACCTCGCGCTGGCACGGATCGGCAACGATGTCTACGCGGTGACGGTGCCCCGCATCGGAGGCGCGGTGCCGGAGGTGGACGTCTTCAAGCCCGACTCGGCGGCGGTGCCCTCGTGGAAGCTCAATGAGCTGGGGGCGGAGTTCCCGGCGTGGGGCGCCGACGGGCGCACCGCCCACTGGTCGCTGGGCAACGCCTTCTTCACCTTCGATCTCGACCGCGCCGGCGAAGACGGCTACGAGCCCGGCGAGATCCGTGTGGCCGTCACCGCCCAGCGCGACATCCCGCGGGGCACCGTGGTGCTGCGGGGCGGGCGCGCCATCACCATGCGCGGCGACGAGGTCATCGAGAACGCCGACATCGTCATCCGCGACAACCGCATCGCCTCGGTGTCGGCGGGTCCGAGCCAGGTGCCGGAGGGCGCCGAGGTCATCGACGTCTCGGGCAAGACCATCATCCCGGGCTTCGTGGACACCCACAGCCACATGTGGAACCTCTGGGGCTTCCACTGGGCGCGGCCCTGGATCTACCAGGCCAACCTCGCCTACGGCGTCACCACCACACGCGATCCCCAGACCGCCACCACCGACGTGCTGGCCTACGAGGACATGGTGCGCGCCGGGCGCATGGTGGGACCGCGGGTCTACCACACGGGCCCGGGCGTCTTCTCCATCGATCAGATCCGTTCCTATGAGCACGCGCTGGAGGTGCTCCGCAAGTACAGCGAGTACTACGACACCAAGACGTTCAAGATGTACATGTCCGGCAACCGCCGGCAGCGGCAGTGGCTCATCATGGCGGCGCGGGAGCTGGGGCTCATGCCCACCACCGAGGGCGGTCTGGACTACCGCCTCAACATGACGCACGCCATGGACGGCTATCCGGGCATCGAGCACACGATGCCCATCATCCCCGCCTACCGGGACGTGGTGGAGCTCTTCGTCGCGTCCGGGACGGTGAACACCCCAACGCTCCTGGTGACGTACGGCGGTCCCTGGGCGGAGAACTACTTCTACACGCACGAGAACGTGGTGGGCGACCCGAAGCTCAACCACTTCACGCCGAAGCGCGAACTGGACTTCAAGGCGCGCCGCCTCCAGACCAGCAGCCCGGGACCGGGCGGCTGGTTCATGGAGGAGGAGTACGCCTTCCGCAAGCACTCGGCGTGGCTGGCAGAGCTCGTGGAGGCCGGCGGCCGGACGGGTGTCGGCAGCCACGGCCAGCTCCAGGGACTGGGCTATCACTGGGAGCTCTGGGCGCTCCAGAGCGGCGGCATGAGCGAACACGACGCGCTGCGCGCCGCCACCCTCATGGGCGCCGAGGCCATCGGGCTGGGCCGCGACCTGGGCTCCATCGAGCCGGGCAAGCTGGCGGACCTGGTGATCCTCGACGAGAACCCGCTGGAGAACATCCGCAACACCAACACCATCCACCGGGTGATGATGAACGGCCGACTCTACGACGCCGACACGCTGGACGAACTCTGGCCCAGGCAACGACCGGCACCGGACGAGCGCTGGCGGCATACGGCGCCGGAGACCTCCGCCGGGCTCCGCGGCACGGTCGGGGAGGGTGACGTGAACCCGCCGGGCGGAAACCCGCCGAGTGACGGGGGATACGCAAACACTCCTGCCGCAGCCCTGCGCGAAGGAGGTGCCCGATGAAGGCCCGCACGAAGTTCCTCGGCACCGCCGCGGTCCTGGCGGCCTTCGCGGCGGCCTCCGCCGCGCCCCTCCTGGCGCAGAACCGCGGCCCCAACGGCCGGCGCAATCCGCTTCCGCTGCGGGCGGCGCGCACCGCCGAGTTCACCGCCACCGAGGGCACCTGGATCAGCCTGGACGTGAGTCCCGACGGACAGACCATCGTCTTCGACCTGCTGGGCGATCTCTACACCATGCCCATCACCGGCGGGAAGGCCACGCCGCTCCTCACCGGGATGGCCTACGACGCCCAGCCGCGCTTCAGCCCCGACGGTGAGCGCATCGCCTTCATCAGCGACCGGAGCGGAGGCGACAACCTCTGGACCATGCGCCTCGACAAGACCGACACGACGCAGGTCTCGCGAGGCAACAACAACCTCTACGTCTCTCCCGAGTGGATGCCCGACGGCGAATACATCCTGGTGAGCCGCACCAGCGGGCTGGGAGGCGCGGCGAAGCTGTTCATGTTCCACTACGAGCGGGGCTCGCCCCTGCCGGTGGGCCCCACCAGCGGCTCGCTGAAGATGCTGGGCGCGGCGCCCAGTCCGGACGGGCGCTACATCTGGTACGCCGCAGGCACCGGGGACTGGCAGTACAACGCGCGGCTGCCGCGCTACCAGCTCCGGCGCTTCGACCGGGAAACCGGCACCACCAACACCATGACGAACCGCTACGGCTCGGGGATGCGGCCCGCCATCTCACCCGACGGGAACTGGCTGGTCTACGCCACGCGCTACAACGACCAGACGGGGCTCCGCAAGCGCGACCTGCGCACCGGCGACGAGGCGTGGCTGGCCTATCCCATCCAGCGCGACGAACAGGAGTCGCGCGCACCGCTGGATCTGCTGCCGGGCTATGCCTTCCTGCCCGACGGCTCCGCCATCGTCATCTCGTACGGCGGCAAGATCTGGAAGGTGGCCATGGACGGCTCCGGGGCGGAGGAGATCCCCTTCGAGGTGCCGGTGAAGCTGGCCATCGGACCGAAGGTGTCGTTCAGGTATCCCATCGACACCACCGCCATGGTGACGGCCAGCCAGATCCGGAGTCCCGTGGTCTCCCCCGACGGAGGCCGGGTGGTCTTCACCGCCTTCGACCGGCTCTGGATCCAGGAGCTGCCGGAGGGTGAGCCCCGGCGGCTCACCGAGGCCGACGTGGGCGAGTTCCACCCGCAGTGGTCGCCCGACGGGCAGTGGATCGCCTACGCCACCTGGGACGACGCCGAGGGCGGCCACATCATGAAGGTGCCGGCCTCAGGCGGTGCGCCGGTGCAGCTCACCACCACGCCGGCGGTCTACTACAACGTGGCGTGGTCGCCCGACGGCGCCCGCATCGTGGCGTCGCGGGGGGCCGCCCGTGAGCTGAAGGAGGTCTCGGGGGTCTACTTCGGGCCGCTGGGCGCCACCTTCGTCTGGGTGAGCGCCGAGGGCGGCCCGCTCAACGAGATCGGCCCCACGGGGCTCCGCGACGTGCCCCACTTCCGCGCCGACGAGCCCGACCGCATCTACGCCTACAGCCCGCTGGAGGGGCTGGTCTCGTTCCGCTGGGACGGCACCGACGTCCAGCGCCACCTCGTGGTGCGGGGGCGCCAGGGCGTGCCGGGCTACCGGAGCCCGCACCCCAACGAGTGGGAGTACCTGCCGCGGCGGATCTTCCCGTGGCGCAAGGTGCCGGACCCCACCGACCCCCGGGGGCTGGACGCCCAGGGTCCGCCCGCCGAGGCGGGCGGTCCGCGGCCGGCGGGACTCATCATGATCTCCCCGGACGGGGATCAGGCCTTCGTGCAGTTCGGGCTGGACATCTTCGTGGTGGAGATGCCGGAGAAGATGGCCGAGCCGCCCACCATCATGCTCACCAACCTCCAGGCCTCGCCGGTGCCGGTGCGCAAGGTCACCGACGTGGGCGGCGAGTTCGCGTCGTGGGCGCCCGACGGAGGCGCGCTCCACTGGGCGCTGGGCAACGTGCTCTTCACCTACGATCTGGACTTCGTGGAGGCCGAAGAGGAAGCGCTGGAGGAGGAGGCCCACGCCCGGGCGCTCATCCGGGCGCGGGCGCTGGCCATCACCGACTCGCTGAAGGAGAAGCGAGCCAGGGCCGACAGCCTGGAGAAGAAGGGCGAGGAGGTGCCGGAGGATCTCGAGCAGGAGATCCTTCGCCTGGCGGCGGATTCGGTCCAGGTGGTGGCGGATTCGCTCCTGGCTCGCGCCGACTCCATCCGGCGCGCCGCCGAGCGGGTGGCGGAGAAGGCGTCCAGGGTGCGCGGCGGCGACAAGCGCATCCTTCAGGACACCACCGAGACGTACGAGGCGGAGGAGCTGAAGATCGAGGTGAAGCTCCCCCGCGACGTCCCGCGCGGCCTGGTGGCGCTGCGGGGCGGACGCATCATCACCATGCAGGAGACGCCCGGCGATTCGGCGTCGGGACCGCACATCATCGAGAACGGCGTGGTGGTGGTGCGCGACAACGTCATCACCGCGGTGGGCCCCGCCGACTCGGTGGAGATTCCCGACAGCGCCCACGTCATCGACGTGAGCGGGAAGACGCTCCTGCCAGGGTTCGTGGACACCCACTACCACGCCCAGTGGCTGGTGCCGGAGATCCACCCCAACGACGTGTGGCAGTATCTGGCGACGCTGGCCTACGGCGTCACCACCACGCGGGATCCGCAGACCGCCACCACCGACATCCTGAGTTACACCGACCGCGTGCTCATCGGCGACATGGTGGGGCCCCGCATCTACTCCACCGGGCCGGGTGTGTTCAACGGCGAGAACATCCGTGACGCCGACCACGCGAAGACGGTGCTCCGCCGCTACGCCAAGTACTTCGACACCAAGACGCTGAAGATGTACATGACGGGCACCCGCCAGCAGCGTCAGTGGATCATCCAGGCGGCCCGGGAGCTGGAGCTGATGCCCACCACCGAGGGCGGTCTGGACTTCAAGCTGGACCTGACCCACGCCATCGACGGCTACCCCGGCATCGAGCACAACCTGCCCATCGCGCCCATCTACTCCGACGTGGTGGAGCTCTTCAAGGAATCGGAGACCACCAACACGCCCACGCTCATCGTGTCGTACGGGGGGCCCTTCGCGGAGAACTACTTCTACGCCACGGAGAACGTCCACGACGACCCGAAGCTCAACATGTTCGTGCCCGAGGAGAACATCGACGCCCGGGCGCGGCGGCGCGGGCCCGGAGCGGGGGGGAGCCCCGGCCAGGCGGGCTGGTTCCTCTACGAGGAGTACGTCTTCCCGAAGCACGGCGAGTTCGTGAAGAAGATGCTGGAGGGAGGCGCGCGCATGGGCGTGGGGAGCCACGGCCAGATCCAGGGCGTGGGGTATCACTGGGAGATGTGGGCCATGGCCGCCGGCGGTGCGTCGAACCACGACATCCTGAGGGCGGCCACCATCCTGGGCGCGGAGGCCATCGGCTTCGGCGATCAGCTCGGAAGCATCGAGAAGGGCAAGTTCGCCGACATCCTGGTGCTGAACTCCGACCCGCTGGAGAATCTGCGCAACACCGTGGACCTCCTCTATGTGATGAAGGACGGGCGGATCTACGACGCCATGACGCTGGACGAGATCTGGCCGGAGCAGCGCCCGCTCCAGCGGCGGCGGCCGGCGGAGAGCGATCCACCGGTGACGACGGAGCTGGGAGGTGGACGATGAGACGCAGCGTACGCATGGCACGGGGGCTCGGCGCCCTGGCACTCCTTCTGGCGGCGGCGGCGTGTTACGAACACACGTTCGTGGTGGGCGACGGTGCCCCGGACGGGCGGGTGGTGTACGAGAAGTGGCACCACCACTGGATCGCAGGGCTCATCAGCCCCGACCACGTGCTGGAGATCCAGGAACTCTGCCCCTCGGGCGACGCCACCATCCATGAGGAGATATCCTTCCTCAACGGGCTGGTGGGCGCGCTCACCAGCGGCATCTACCAGCCCACCACGGTGCAGGTGCGGTGCCGCAGGCCGCGGCGGGCCCGGCGCGAGATCATCCTCACCCCTCAGGAGGTGAGGCGCATCGTGGCAGCGCCCGCCTTCCTGGAGCGGGTGGCGGCGCTGGCGCCCGCACGCCTCCCGGAGGTCCAGGGGGCACAGGAGGGGCTGCGCTGACGGGATGATGCCGCAGGGGAGAGAGTGGGCGGACGGCGGTGGCCGTCCGCCCTCCTTTTTTTGGCTCCACCCCTTGAGGCGGCGGCGCGCGTGACCGACCTTTCCGGACCGCGCGCGGCACAGGGCCGCGCGCCGTCCTGCAGGAGCGCCACCTCGTTGAGCCAGACACCCCACTGCCCCGTCGATCACGCCGCCGCCGAGCGGGCGGCCCGGAGGCTGCCCGGCCCCGTGCGCCGGGGTGTCTACTTCGGGGTGGGCGCCGTGAGCGTGGTGGCGGGCGTCATCGGGATCTTCGTGCCCCTCTGGCCCACCACCTGCTTCCTCCTCCTGGCGGGGTGGTGCTTCGCCCGGAGCTCGCCTCGCGCCGAGCGCTGGCTCCACGAGAACCGGCTCTTCGGACGCTACCTGCGTGACTACCGGGAGCGAGGCGTCATCTCACCCCGCATCCGCACCCGTTCCGTGGCGACGCTCTGGATCTTCATGGGCATCTCCATGGTGCTGGTGGCGGAACGCCTCTGGGTGGTGCTCCTCCTGCTCCTCATCGCCG
>WGEM01000168.1 GCA_015492755.1 Gemmatimonadota bacterium
GAACCGCGGTGGTCCTCAACGCGGCGGCAGCGCTCTGGGCGGCGGGACTGGCGGATACGCTGGAGGACGGCGTGCGCCTGGCGGAGGAGAGCCTCGACACCGGGCGCGCCGCGGAGGCGCTGGAACGGCTACGGGCGGCGACGCACGCCTGACGGCGGCCTGCCCCTTCCGCAGCGGGGCGCGCGAGGTCGGTTCGTCGCTCAGTACTTCCGGATGACACCCACCACCACGCCCTGCACCTGGACGCGGTCTGCGTCCACGATGATGGGTTCCATCGTGGGGTTGGCGGGTTGCAACCGGATTCTGCCCCCGGGCTCGCGGTAGAGCTTCTTCACCGTGGCGGAATCCCCGTCCACCAGCGCCACCACCATCTGACCGTCTTCGGCGTGGTCCTGCGCCTGGACCACGATGTAGTCGCCGTCGCGGATCTGCTCCTCGATCATGGAGTTGCCCTCCACGCGGAGGACGTAGTTGTCGCGACGCCGGCGAATCATGTCCGGCGGCACCGCCACCGTCTCGGTGTCCTGAACGGCCTCGATGGGCAGGCCGGCGGCCACGGCACCCAGGAGCGGGAGTTCCACCGCCGGCGCCCCGCGCTCCGGTTCCACCAGCTCGATGGAGCGACTCTCGTTGTAGGACTTCCGGATGTATCCCTTGCGCTCCAGATTGCTCAGGTGCTCGTGGACGGTGGCCAGCGAAGCGTAACCGAAGGCGTCTGCGATCTCCTCGAAACTGGGCGCGTAGCCGTGGTCCGCGATGAACGAGGCGACGTAGTCGAGGATCTCTTTCTGGCGCTTGGTCAGGGGCATGAGTCGCCCTCCCGCGAAAAACCCGAAGAAGTACCGAAGTAAGGATACCCGAACGTTGCCCGAAACGCAAGCACACGCGCCGTTGCCGGGAATCCTGGCGGAGATCGTCGCCACCAAGGAGCGTGAAGTGGAGGCGCTCCGGAGCCGGACGCGCGCCCTGGAGCGTGCGGCGGCGGACCACCCCCCCGCGCGGGGCTTCGCGCGGGCCCTCCGGGGGGGGAGCTCCGTGGCGCTCATCGCGGAGTGCAAACGGCGCTCGCCCGGCGCCGGAGCCATCCGCCCGGAGCTGGACCCCGCCGCACTGGCCGCCACCTATGAAGCCGCCGGCGCCGCAGCGCTCAGCGTGCTCACCGACGCCACGTACTTCGGCGGCTCCCCGGAGGACCTCCGCGCCGCCCGGGGCGCCACGGCGGTTCCGGCGCTCCGGAAGGACTTCACGCTCCATGAGCTCCAGATCCTGGAGGCGCGGGCCATGGGGGCCGACGCGGTGCTGCTCATCGTCCGCATTCTGGACGACGAGGCGCTGGGCCGCCTCTACCGCTTCGCGGGAGAACTGGGTCTGGATGTGCTGGTGGAGACGCACGACGCGGGGGAACTCGCACGGGCCACGGAGCTGGGTGCCGAGATCATCGGGATCAACAACCGCGATCTCGCCACCTTCACCACCGAGCTGGACACCACACTGCGCCTCCTGGAGCGCGCGCCGGACAATGCGGTGGTGGTGTCCGAGAGCGGGATCCGCACCGCAGCCGACGTGGCGCGCCTGGGCGCCGCGGGCGTCGACGCCGTCCTGGTGGGTGAGACGCTCCTTCGGGCGCCGGACCCCGGCGCAGCGGCCGCCGCGCTCAGCGGACAGGCGCGGCGCCCCCGCGTACCGTGAACGACGCACCGCCCACGTCCACCCCCGCAGTGAAGATCTGCGGGCTGCAGCGCCCCGGCGACGCCCGCCTGGCCGACGCGCTGGGGGCGGACTATCTCGGCGTGGTCCTCTCCGGCGGGTTTTCCCGCTCCGTTCCGGTGGAGCGCGCCCGGCGCATCCTGGAGGGGACCAGCGCAGCGCGGGTGGCGGTGCTGGTGGACGAGCCTCCGGCTGCGGCGGCCCGCCTGGGCCGAGCGGTGGACGCAGCCGTCCTGCAGTTGCACGGAGACGAAGCCCCCGACGCGGTGCGCGCCCTCCGGGAGATGGGCGGCTGGCGCATCTGGAAGGCGGTGCGGGCGAGGGATCCCGACGCGCTTCTGCAGGTGGCCTGCACCTACGGC
>WGEM01000169.1 GCA_015492755.1 Gemmatimonadota bacterium
GCCCGGGTGAGCGACGCCGGAGCGTCGGGGTCGATGTTCACCGGCGTGCGGGCCAGCGCCCCGGTGAGCTGCTCCGCCACCCGGGTGGCCCGCGCCTCAGCGGCGCGCGTGGCCTCCACGGCCTCCCGCCACCGGTGGTACTCGGCGCGGAGCGCCGTCAGCGCCGCCGCCAGCTCAGGGCCGGGCAGGTTCCGCGCGGCCTCGGTGAGGGGAAGCGCGTCGAGAAGGCGTGCCCGCTCGGTGCGGTGCTCTTCCTCGGCCCGTCGCCGGCGGCGGCGGATCCAGGCCAGCGCGCCGGCGGCGGTGAGGAGAACGGCCGCCAGCGCGGCCAGGAGGGTGCGGCCCACGGGCGCGTCCCAGATCGCGGCGGTGGCCGCCGCGGCCGCACCGGCGGTGAGGAGGGCCCATACCTGTCCGACGCCGGCGGGGGGCACCCACGCCGTCCGATGCTCCTCCAGCGCCCGAAGACGCTCCACGTCCACCCGGTCCAGCGCCCCGGGCTCCAGCTCTCTCCAATCGCATTCCAGGATCGGGCCGGCGGTGGCGTTCAGCGACGACTCCGCGGCCTCGAGGCGCGCCCGAAGCTCCCGGGCGCTGCTTCGCTCCCCTTCGAGGGCCGCCAGGAGCCCGCGCATGGCGCGGATGGACGCGGCCTCCCGCAGCAGCGTGCGGTGGCGGTGGGTGAGTGCGTCGGCGCGAACCTGGGCGTCTTCCAGATCGCCCTCCAGGCGTTCCAGCTCCGCCTCCGCGTCCGCCGTGCGGGCCTGAAGCGCCCTGAGTTCGGAGGCAGGGTCGGAGGGGAGCCCCTCCAGCTCGGCGGGAGGGATGGCCGAACTCCGGAGCGCGTCGATGCGCTCCAGGTATCGGAGGGATTCCGCCTCGTGATGTGCGCGGTCCAGGAGCGCGCGCGCCCGCGCCCGTTCCTCCCTCAGCGCGTCCAGCTCGGCCTCCTTCTCCGCCAGGAGGTCCCGCAGCCTCCGGAGCTCTGCATCACTCCGCTCCGCCTCTCGGAGACGGGCGCGCGCGCGGCCCCGTTCCTCGTCCAGCATCCGGAGCGCCTGCTTTCCGCGGCGATTGGGGCGTCGGATGGCGTCGGCCTCCTCGTCCAGCTCTGCGGCCACCTCACGTGCCGGGCGGATGTCCGTACGGCCCATGGTGCCGATGAGGCGGCTCTGGATTTCCGACCACGCGGTCTCGCCCACGGCGGGCCCCTCGTCGGGCGAGAGCCGGAAGAGCTGGGCGAACACGTCGCGGGGGATGTGCGCGATCCAGGGGAGCGGCCGGTTGCCCAGAAGCTCCGACGCCTCGCCGCGCACGAGGCGACCGGTCGCCTGGGAGCGAAGGCGCCGCTCCACCTCCAGACAGGTGCCGTCGGACAGCCGGACGCCGGCGGCCAGCCTTGCCTCGTCTTCCCCCCACGGGACGTACGGGTTGGCGTCGCGAGAAGCCGGACGGAAGCCGTAGAGCACGGTGCGGCAGGCCTCCACCACGGTGGACTTGCCGGCTTCGTTGGGCCCGTACACCACCACCAGCCGGCCCAGACCGTCGAGGCGGGCCCCGCGGAGCCGCCCGAATGCACCGATCTCCAGCCATTCGAGCTTCACGAGCGGCGCCTCCCCTCCCCCAGAAAGCGCGCCGCCAGTTCGGCCTCCGCATCCTCCAGGAGCCGCCGGAGGTAGGCGTCGGGGGTCCCCTCCTCGGGGTGGTCCTCGCCCTGCAGCTCCACCGCCGCCGGAAGCTCCAGGAGCGTCGGATCGGCCCGCACCTCCTCCAGGAGCCGGAGGGCCTCACCAAGAGGGTCGGGCCGCGCACGGAGCTCCGCCACGGGGACCGCCGGCAGGACGCCCTCCGTGGAGAGCACCGCGTCCAGCACACCCAGCCGGGCCTGAAGCGCCGATTCCAGGGCCTCCCGGTTCTCGTCCATCCGGAGCTCCCGCCAGAGGGGGCACGGCCCTCGCAGTTCCACCCGGAGCAGCCACTCCGTTCCGGCACGCGCGTCCTGGATCTCCGAGCGCCTGCGGCTCCAGGCGTGCTCCACCAGGGTTTCCAGACGGTCCAGGGTGGAGGCGTCGTCCAGGTGATCCACCTCCAGCACCTCCCACCGGACGGGTGAGAGGGGCCGGAAGGAGAGCGCCGCGTGATGCTGGGCGGAGATGTCCACCAGGTACACGCCCCGCGGCCCCACCTCTCCCCGTGAGCGGGGGACGAGGCTGCCGGCGTACACGACGGGTGGATCCTCGGCCAGCACCATGGGACGGTGCACATGGCCCAGCGCCCAGTAGTCGTATCCGGCCCGCGTGAGGTAGCCCAGCTCCGACGGAGCGTAGGGCTCGTGCGCGTCCGCTCCCGGCGACGCCCGTACCTGCGTGTGGAGGACCGCCACCTCCGGCAGCTCGCCCTCCGGGCGTGGGAGGAGGCGGGAGAGATCGCGGGTCTCGCGCTCGGTCTCGTGCCCGATGGCGGTGACGTAACCCAGAGGGGTGCCGTCGGGCGCGTCGATGCGCACCCGCGTGGGCGTGGCCGAATCCGACACGTGCACGTTCGTCGGCCACGCCAGCGAGCGCTGCCCTGCGGCGGCGCGGGAAGGGTCGTGGTTCCCGGTGGCATAGACCACCTGGATCCCGTGGGCCTCCAGACGGCGGAGTTCCTCGAGAAGGAACCGTTCCGTGGCGAACGAGAGGTGGTCTCCGTCGAAGAGGTCGCCGGCCACCACGAAGGCGTGGGTATCCTCCCGGATGGCGAGACTCACCGCCTCCCGGAACGCCTCCCGCGCCGCCTTCCGCAGGCGGCGCCGGACCCCCGGGGCACGGGCCCCGAAGGGAGCATCGAGATGGACGTCGGCCACGTGAATGAAGCGCATACGAGAAGGTAGATGAATGCATGGGGCCGGGGAATTCGCATCCGCCGCCTGCGATACACTATCATGGACGTATGACGTCGAGTCCCCCCAGGACCGCCGAATTCGGGACGTGCAGCTTCTGCGGCTTCACGTATTACGGCCGTCCGAACCAGTGCCGGCGGTGCGGCCAGCTTCTGCACGAAGCGGCGGAGGACGCGCGCCGCCTGGCGGCGGAGGGCCGGAGGGTCATTGCCGCCCAGAAGGCTGTGGCCGACACCATGTTCCTGGCAGGACTTCTCCTGGGTGGGCCCATCATGACGCTCGGGGGGATGTTCCGGCTGGGGCTCTTCGTGATGCTGGCCGCTTCAATCGGCTCCGTGCTCCGTCGATACTCCAACTGGTCCACGGTGGGTTGTGCGGTGGTGGGCTCTGCCCTCTCCGCGGTGGTGGCCGTCGTGATCCTGGAGCCACCGGTCCCGCCCGAGGAGGCGGTGGCGGCCGCCGAGGCGCGGGCGGCGTATGCTGCGGCGCTTCACGACCCCGAGCATGACGTGTATGTGGAAACGCGAGGAGCGGGCCATGTGGCCATCTGGTTTACCGTCCCCCAGGCGCAGGCAGGGGCGTGCAGCACCTTTCCACCTCCAGAGGTACGTGCGCACCTCGCGGAGCTGGGGTTCCGACGGGTGGTGGTGGCCCTGCCCAACAGGAGCGGGGGGATCTGTTCCTTCGCGCCGGCGCGGTAGCGCATCGGAAGACGCTTCCCCCTTCGTGCCGCGGTGGATATCGTTGACCCGACCATGACTTCTCGCCCCGGAGGACGCCGCCGTTAGCGGCGCCGGACCCTCATGACCCAGCGTGCTTCAGGCGTCGCGGACGTCGCCTTCGATCCCGCTCATCTGAACGAGGAGGTGCGGTCGCTCGTGCAGGACCGGGCGGGTGAAGACGCCGCCGTCCTCGCCGATCTCTTCCTCCGTAAAGCTCCACCGAAGCTCCTCCAGGCCCGGTCTCCCCACGAGCTGGCCGGCGCCATTCTCGGCGCCTACCGCTTCCTCCGGGGCACGCGGGGGGACCGGGTGGACGCCATGGTGGTCAACCCCGGTCCGGAGAACGAAGGGTGGTCGGCGCCGGTGACGGTGCTCCGTTCCAACGTGTCGGAACGGCCCTTCATCGTGGACACCATCCGGGAGTATCTGCACGCCGAGGGGCTGGTCATCCAGGGAATGGTGTACCCCCAGCTCGGTGTGGTCCGCGACGATGAAGGCGCATTCGTGCGGGTCACGCCGCCGGGGGAAGCGGGGCAGCGGGAGTCGCTGGTCCACGCCGAGGTGAACCGCGTGGACGACCCCGAGCGCCTCGCGAAGCTGGAGGCGGGGCTGGCCTCGCGGTTGCAGGACGTGGTGCGCGCCACCGACGACTTCGGCGCGATGATCGACGCGGTGAACCGGGTGGTGGCGGAGCTCGCGGAGCGGGGGCGCAATCTGCCCGAGCGCACCGACGAGATCGGCGAGATCCAGGACTTCCTCCGCTGGCTCCGGGACGGCGCGTTGGTCTTCCTGGGATACCGCGCGTACGACCTGGTGGAGACCGACGACGGCCGGCGCGCCATCGTGGTGGAACCTGGATCCGGTCTGGGCATCCTCCGCAACGAGGGTGAGTCGCGTTTCGCTACTCCGGTGCCCCTGGAGGAGCTCCCGGACGAGGTGCGGGAGCTGGCGGAACACGGACCGCTCCTGATCATCAACAAGACCAACGCCGAGTCCACCGTGCACCGCAGAGCGCGGATGGACTACATCGGTGTGAAGAAGCTCGGCCCCGGGGGCGAGGTGGTGGGGGAACACCGCTTCGTGGGTCTCTTCACCTCCAGGGCGTACGCGGAAGACGCGGCGCAGATCCCCATCCTGCGGCGGAAGCTCGCGCGTATCCTGGAAGAGGCGGGGGTGGCGGAGGGCTCGCACGACTACAAGGAGATCATCACGATCTTCAACTCCCTCCCCAAGGAAGAACTCTTCCTGGCCTCGATGGAGGAGATCCAGGAGGACATCCAGGCGGTCCTCACCTCGTATCACTCCGCCGACGTGCGGGTCTCCCTCCGGGAGGATCCGCTGAAGCGGGGGATCGCGGTGATGGTGATCCTCCCCAAGGACCGCTTCTCCGGAGAGGTGCGCCGTGCCATCGAGGCGGCGCTGGTGGAGGAGCTGCACGGGGAGGTGCTCAACTACCATCTGGCGCTGGGTGAGGGCGATCAGGCTCGGCTCCACTTCTACATCGGGGCGAAGAGCGATCGCCTGAAGGCGCTGGAGGAGGAGCACTTCGAGCGCATCGTGGCGCAGATCATCCGCACGTGGGAGGACCGCCTCCGCGACGGGCTGGAGCAGGTCCTGGACGCGTCGGACCGGGCGGCGGAGCTGGCGGACCGATACGGTGCGGCGTTCACCGGGGAGTACAAAGCAGCCACGGATCCGATGATCGCCGTGGCCGACGTACTGAGGCTCGAGGCCATGGCGGAGGAGGACCGCCCCGTCGCCATCTCCTTCGCGAACCGCGCTCCCGACGTGCACGTGGCGGGCGTGGCGGACGCGACGGAGCTGAAGGTCTACCTGCGGGGCGAGAGCCTGGTCCTCTCGGACTTCATGCCCATCCTGGAGAACACCGGGCTCCGCGTGGTTGCCGCCAAGCCCTTCGAGCTCAACGGCGATGTGGACGCCACCATTTACGTCTTCGCCGTGCAGAACGCCGAGGGCGTCCGCCTGGACGTGGACGCCTGCGGGGACCGCCTGGCCGAGACCATCCTCGCGGTGAAGCACGGCGAGGCCATGAACGATGGCCTCAACGCGCTGGTGGTCACTGCGGGCCTCCGCTGGCGGGAGGTGGACGTGCTCCGGGCCTACACGGGGTACGCCTTCCAGACGGGCGCGGTGCCCAGCCGGCTCTCCATCCCCTCGGCGCTGGTGCGGTATCCCGGCATCGCGAACGAGCTCTTCGAGCTCTTCCGGGTTCGTTTCGACCCCGAGACGGGGCAGGAGCCCGCCCAGCGGGAACAGACCGCGGCGGACATCCGCACCCTCTTCCACGCCTCCCTGCGCGAAGTCTCGGCGCTGGCCGACGATCGGGCCCTGAGACGCCTCGAGGAGCTCATTTCCGCCACCGTGCGCACCAACTATTACCGGCACGGCGGCGCGTCGCCCACCTTCCTCTCCGGCGGCGTTCCGTACATCTCGTTCAAGTTCGAGTGCGCGCGGGCGGAAGTGCTCCGGCGCTCGGGACTCGTCAACGAAGTGTGGGTGCACTCCGCCCGCATGGAGGGTGTGCATCTCAGGGGCGCGAAGGTGGCGCGGGGCGGGATCCGGTGGAGCGACCGGCCCGACGACTTCCGCACCGAGGTGCTGGGCCTGGTGAAGACGCAGGTGGTGAAGAACGCCGTCATCGTGCCCGGAGGCTCGAAGGGCGGATTCATCACGAGGCGTGCTCCGGCGGATCCGGAGGAGCGGTTCGAGGAGGGCAAGCGTCAGTATCAGACGCTCATGCGGGGACTGCTGGACATCACCGACAACCTAGTGGACGGCCGGGTGGTGACCCCCCGGGGCGTGGTGGCCCTGGACGACCCCGACCCCTACCTGGTGGTGGCCGCCGACAAGGGCACGGCCACCTTCTCCGACATCGCCAACGCCATCGCCGAAGAGTACGGATTCTGGCTCGGTGACGCTTTCGCGTCCGGCGGCTCCCACGGGTACGACCACAAGGAGGTGGGGATCACCGCCCGGGGTGCCTGGGAGTGCGTGCGGCGGCATTTCCGCGAGAAGGGCAAGGACATCCAGAGCGAGCCCTTCACGGTGGCCGGGATCGGGGACATGAGCGGCGACGTGTTCGGGAACGGGATGCTGCTCTCCCGACAGATCCGTCTCATCGCCGCCTTCGATCATCGCCACGTCTTCATCGATCCAGACCCGGATCCGGAGCGTTCGTACGAGGAGCGGAAGCGGCTCTTCGAAATGGGCCGCTCGAGCTGGGACGACTACGACCGCTCCGCTCTGAGTGAGGGCGGCATGATCGTGCCCCGGGGCGCCAAGGAGGTGGAGCTCACCCCGCAGGCCCGGCGCGCGCTGGGGCTGGACTCCGACGATGACGCCCCCATGGACGGGGAGACGCTCATCCGGGCGGTCCTCCGCGCGCCGGTGGAGCTACTCTGGAACGGCGGAATCGGGACGTATGTGAAGGCGGACTTCGAGATCCACGCGGATGCGGGTGACCCCTCCAACGACGCGGTGCGGGTGAACGCCACGGAGCTCCGCTGCGAGGTGGTGGGCGAAGGAGGGAACCTGGGATTCACGCAGCGTGCCCGCATCCAGTTCGCGCTCAGGGGCGGGCGCATCAACACCGACGCGCTGGACAACTCCGCCGGCGTGGACATGTCGGACCACGAAGTGAACCTGAAGATCCTGCTCCAGCCGGCGGTGGGATCCAGCATGACCTTCGAGGAGCGCAATGAACTCCTGGAAGAGCTGACCGACGCGGTGGCGGAGCTGGTGCTGGACAACAACCGTTCGCAGAGCCTCGCCGTATCGCTGGACGAGGTGCGGGCCACCGAGGCGTTGGACGACTTCCGCGACCTCATGTTCGCGCTGGAGAAGGCCGGCGAGCTGGATCGGGCATCGGAGTTCCTGCCCACGCTGGATGTGCTGGAAGAGCGGAGGGAGGCGGGCCGATCACTGGTGCGTCCGGAGCTCTGCGTGCTCCTGGCGTACGCCAAGCTCTCCCTCAAGAAACATCTGCTGGAGAGCGCCCTCCCCGACGATCCGGTGACGGAGAGCTACCTGCTGGGCTACTTCCCGCCGGCGGCGCTGGTGGCGGCCGGCCACGAGCATCTGGAGCGACACCGGCTGCGGCGTGAGATCATCGCCAGCCAGCTCACCAACGATCTGGTGGATCTCATGGGGGCGGCGTTCCTGAACCGCGTCATGCGCGACACGGGGGAGTCGCCGGAGTCGGTGGTGCGC
>WGEM01000170.1 GCA_015492755.1 Gemmatimonadota bacterium
ACGGCGCCCCGTGTGTGGGGACGCGAGAGGGTGAAGGGGTCGAAGCTCGCGGTGGCGACGCCGTCGGGCGCCACCTCCACGGTGCGACGCTGGATCTCCTGGCCGTCCACCTCCAGCGTCACGGCTCGCGCCACGGGGCTGTCGCCGCCCCGCCGCACGATGCGCGCGGTGGCCCGGACCCGCTCCCTGCCGCCGTCGCGGATCCGTGCCAGCGTCACGTCCGCCACCGCAAGGTTCTCCGCCGGCGCCGCCGCCCCCACGTCCACCGGAACGAGGCGGGTCCCCGGCGGGAGGAGCACGCCCTCGTCCCCCCGCCAGGCGATGCGCTGAAAGTCGGAGATGAGCACGATCTCCCCCAGCACCAGATCCGACTCCTCCACGATGGTCTGGGCCACCTTCAGCGCCGGCCCGAAGCGTGTAGTGGAGGCGGTGAGGTGCAGCGTGTCCAGCGCGCCCCGGAGCGCCAGCGGGTCGGTGGTGGATCGGGCCAGCACGCGAGCCCCCCGGTGGAAGGCCACCACGCTGGCGCGGTCCAGCGGCCCCAGCTCCGACACCACGCGGCGGGCCTCGTTCAGCGCCGCCTCGAACCGTCCTTGGGCACTCATGCTGTAGGAGCGGTCCAGGAGCACCACCACTTCGCGGGGGCCGGCGGTGGCGGCGCCGTCCACGCCTTCCTCGAAGAAGGGACGCGCGAAGGCCAGCGCGATGAGACTCACCGCCAGCGCCCGCATGGCGAGGAGCGCCCAGTGCCGGATGCGGCGGCGGCGCTGTTCCTGGTAGGGGATCTTCTCCAGGAACATGAGGGAGGGAAAGCGCACCACGTCGCGCCGCCGGCGGCGTGTGAGGTGTACCACCACCGGGATGGCGACCCCTGCCAGCCCCAGCAGGAAGAGCGGAACGAGGAGGCCCAGGCTCATCGGGTGCGGCTCAGGCGCTCGCGCGCCAGCAGGTACCGGAAGAGCGCGCCGTCCAGCGGCTCGGAGGTGTCCAGGAGCGTGTAGTCGATGCGGCGCTGGCGAAAGCCGTCCGCCAGCGCTTCGACGTGCGCGCGTACCATGCGCAGATAGTCCTCACGCAGTCGTTCGGGAATCACCGGGATCTGCCGCCCCGTTTCCAGGTCCTCGAAGCCGGAGGCCTCCTGGAAGGGAAAGGTGCGCTCCGCCGGATCCAGCACGTGGAAGACGATGACGTCGTGGCCGCGGGCGCGGAGCGGCGCCACCGCCGCCAGGACGTCGTCGAGCTCCTCGTAGAAGTCGGAGACCACCACCACGATGCCCTTGCGCCGCAGGAGCTCCGTGACCCGCAGCAGCGGTTCCGCCAGGCTCCCTTCCCGCCCCGCGCGGGCGCGGTCCAGCACGTGGAGGGCGGTGTCCAGGTGCTTCATGGAGGGCGGCACGTACCCCACGATCTCATGGTGGAAGGTCACCAGCCCCACCCGGTCCCGCTGCCGGCTGGAGAAGTAGGAGAGGCACGCCGCCAGGAAGCGGGCGTAGTCCAGCTTCGGGACGGAATGCGATCCGTAGCTCATGGAGGCGGAGACGTCCAGGAGCACCACGAAGTTGGCGTTGGTCTCCGCCTCGAAGAGCTTGATGTAGTGGCGGTCGGTGCGGGCGTACAGCCGCCAGTCGATGCGCCGGATGTCGTCGCCCGGCATGTAGGGGCGGTGTTCGGCGAAGTCGGTGCTGAAGCCCAGGTAGGGCGAGCGGTGGAGTCCGGTGAGGAAGCCGTCCACCACGGTGCGCGCCACCAGCTCCAGGTTCCCGATGCGGGCCAGCACCGCCGGGTCCAGGAAACGGGCGCCTGCAGGCGCCGCCGCGAGCTGGGCGCGCGGGGGCACGGCCTACATCCCCGACGAGGGCAGCGGCACCGCGTCCAGGAGCATGTCGATGAGCTCCCCGGGTGTGCGCCCCTCCGACTCGGCGTGGAAGTTGGTGAGCACGCGGTGGCGGAGCACCGGATGCGCCAGCGCCCGGATGTCGTCGAAGGAGACGTGATAGCGCCCCTGCGTGATGGCCCGGGCCTTGGCACCCAGCACCAGGTACTGCGCCGCCCGCACCGAGGCCCCGTACGCGATCCACTTCTTCACGAACTCCGGCGCCTCCCCGTCGGGCGCCGGCCGGCTGGTACGCACCAGGCGCACGGCGTACTCCAGCACCGACTCCGACACCGGCACCCGGCGCACCAGCTCCTGGAAGGCGATGAGGTCGGGTCCCGTCACCGCGTGGCTGAACTCGGGATTCTGGACACCGGTGGTGGTGCGCACCACCTCCATCTCCTCGTCTTCGGAGAGGTGGTCGATGACGATCTCGAACATGAAGCGGTCCAGCTGCGCCTCGGGGAGCGGATAGGTGCCCTCCAGCTCGATGGGGTTCTGCGTGGCGAAGACGTAGAAGGGCTCGTCCAGCGTGTAGGTGCGGCCCTGCACGGTGACGCGGTGCTCCTGCATGGCTTCCAGGAGCGCCGCCTGCGTCTTGGGCGGCGTGCGGTTGATCTCGTCCGCCAGCACGATGTTGGCGAAGACCGGGCCCGGCGCGAAGACCATCTCCCGGCGCCCTGTCTCGGGATCCTCCTGGATGATGTCGGTGCCGGTGATGTCGGAGGGCATCAGGTCGGGCGTGAACTGGATGCGGCTGAACCTGAGGTCCAGCACCTGCGCGATGGTGTGGATGAGGAGCGTCTTGGCCAGCCCCGGCACGCCCATGAGGAGGCTGTTGCCGCCCACGAAGAGCGTGAGGAGCACCTGCTCGATGACCTCGTCCTGGCCCACGATGAGCTTGCGCAGCTCCGAGATGATCTGCTCGCGGCCGTGCTTCATGCGGTCCGCCAGCGCCACGTCGTCCGCGCTGTCGAGGGTCACCGTTCCGATGGCGTCGTTGCTCAAGGTGGGCTCCGTTCCGGTTCGTGATCAGTGGGTGAGGGCGTACACCATATAGTTGACACCCAGCTTGTACGCCTCGTTCGAGAGGTCGATGGGATAGTATCCCACGTCGCTGAACTCCCAGTACTCCGCGATGTCGTTGTTGAAGTTGAAGACCACCATGATCCGCTTCTCCGGGTCGTTGTCCTCGAAGATGGCGAACCAGAGGGGGTTCCTCGGGCCGTAGGGAGGGATGACGTCCAGCGGCTCGATGCGGAAGAAGGCGTCGAAGATCTCGTGGTCGTGGGGCAGGGGGAGCAGCTCCAGCTCCGGCAGCGCCCGGCGCATGTGATACGCGAAGTTCTGGAACTCGTTGCCCCATTCATTGCGGGTATCATCCACGATCAGGAAGCCCCCCTTCCGGAGATACGCGCCCAGCGCCTCCACCTCGGCGTCGGTGGGGTCCCAGCGTCCCACCTCCACGATGTAGGCGATGGGGAAGCGGAAGAGTTCCGGGTCGTCCAGCGTGAGGACGTTGGAGCCGGTGGTGAGGACCGGCACGTCAGTGAGTTCGTCGATGATCTTCAGGAAGTTGGCCTCCGCCCGGGGATAGTCGTGCGCCCAGGGGGGCAT
>WGEM01000171.1 GCA_015492755.1 Gemmatimonadota bacterium
ACGGCACCGTGGGTGGGGGCGGCCACGCGCGGCGCATCCTGGAGGCGTGTGCCACCTGCCGGCTGCTGGCGGTGGACCGCGACCCCGAAGCGCTGGACGCGGCACGGCGCGCGCTGGCCCCCTTCGGCGACCGGGTGCGCTTCCTCCATGCGCGTTTCGACGAGGCGGCCGACGACATCGAGGTTCGTGCCGAAGGCCTCGACGGAGCCCTCCTGGATCTGGGCGTGAGCTCGCACCACCTGGATGCGGACCACCGTGGCTTCGCGTTCCGCCGGGGTCTGGCACTGGATATGCGTATGAATCCGGACGAGGAGCGGGACGCCCGGCGGTTCCTCGCCGAGGCGGACGAGGCGGAGCTGGCTCGCGTGTTCCGGATCTACGGAGAGGAGCCTCGCGCCCGGAGGCTCGCGCGCGAGATCGTCAAGCGGCGGCGGACCGCTCCCCTGGAGACCAGCGACGACCTGGTGGCGGCGATGCGCGTCGCGCTGGGTCGCGCGCCCACCGCACGGGACAAGGCGCGGATCTTTCAGGCGGTACGCATGGCGGTGAACGAGGAGCTGGAGGTGCTGGAGCGGGCGCTCCCGGCCATCCGGGACCGGTTGAAGGCCGGCGGGGTGTTCGTGGTCATCAGCTACCACTCCCTGGAGGACCGTGTGGTGAAGCGCGCCTTCCGGGAGTGGAGCCGCGCGTGCGTCTGTCCGCCCGACCTCCCGGTGTGCGCCTGTCGCGGAGCGCCGCTGGGCGAGACGCTCACCCGCAAACCGGTCCGGCCGGACGCCGACGAGGTGGCCGCCAACCCCCGGTCGCGCAGCGCCCGGCTCCGGGCCTGGAGGAGGGCGGCCTGATGCGTGTGCGCACGGTGCTGGCCTTCATCCTCGTCTTCGTGGTCTTTCCCGCGGCGCTGGGCCTCGTGACCTGGCGACAGAGCCGCACACGTGAGGCGCTGGCCGAGCTGGAGCGGATCCGGCGGGATATGTCCATCGCGTTGGCGGAGAAGGTGGAGTCGGAGCGCCGCATCCAGGTGCTGGCCAGTCGGCAGCGCGTGGTACCCCTGGCGCGGGAGCGCCTGGGGATGCACACGCCGGAGGGCTCCGAGCTGGTGCTCCTGCCGGTGGAGTGGGTGCCATGACCCGGCGTCGTGACCCCGCGCGGCCGTCGCCCTGGCGGCGGCGAATCCTCCTGGGCACGCTGCTGGCGGCCGGGGTGGTGGTCTGCGGGCGCGCGGTGCAGGTGCAGGCGGTGCAGGGCCGCACCTGGCGGGCGCTGGCCGAGGCGCAGCACCGCAGCGACCAGGAGATCGTGGCCCCCCGCGGCCGGGTTCTGGACCGCGACGGGACGCCGCTGGCGGTGTCCAGGGAACGCTACCGGGTGAACGTGGCCCCGGGGGAGCTGTCGGATCGCGATCAGGTGGTCCGTCTGCTGGAGGACGTCCTGGGACTCTCGCGCGCGCAGGCCCGGCGCGCCACGGACCCGGGTCGGCGCTGGGTGGTGGTGCCCGGTCTCTATCCGCCCGCGGTGCGCGAAGCGCTGGCGGGTGTGCGCGGCGTCCACCTGGAGCGGGAGCTGCAGCGCTACCACCCCCACGGCGACCTGGCGCGCGGCGTGCTGGGTGTGGTCATCGACGACGAGGGCCGGGGCGGGATCGAGCAGGCCTTCGACGACGTGCTGCGGGGCGTCCCCGGCCGGGAGATCTTCGCCCGCGACCACACCGGCCGCGAGATCCCCGGCGAGCGGGTGGTGGTGGCTCGCCCGCAGCCGGGGGGCGACGTGGTCCTGACGCTGGACATGGACCTCCAGGAGATCGCGCGTCAGGCGCTGGAGGAGGCCATCGCCGCATCCGAGGCGCGGGGCGGCGACGTGGTCATCAGCGATCCGAGCACGGGGGAGATCCTGGCGCTGGTCTCCATCCGCGAGGGTCGAACGGCGGCGCTCTCCGCCATCAACACGCCCTACGAGCCGGGCTCCACCCTGAAGCCCTTCACGGTGGCGGGGCTCATGAAGCACGGGCTGATCTCCCTCCACGACACGGTGGACGTGGGGGACGGGACCTGGCGGGTGGCCGGCCGCACGCTGCACGACGTGCATGCCGAGGGCCGCATGAGTGTGGCCGATGCGCTCCGGGTCTCGTCCAACGTGGGGATCGCGAAGGCCGCGGCGCGCATGCCTCCCGGCTGGCAATACGAGAACCTGCGCGACTTCGGGTTCGGCGTGCCCACCGGGATCGAGATTCCGGGAGAGGTGCCCGGCACGCTGCGTCGGCCCAGGGACTGGTCCGCCCAGTCGCCGGCGTCGCTGGCCATCGGCTACGAGGTGGCGGTGACGCCGCTCCAGATGGTGATGGCCTATGGAGCGCTGGCCAACGGGGGACTCCTCATGAAGCCCCGTCTGGTGCGGGAGGTGCACCGGCCGGACGGACGCGTCGAGCGGTACGGCGAGGAGGTGGTACGGCGGGTGATCTCGCCCCGCATCGCCCGTCAGATCGCGCGCGTGCTGGTGGACGTGGTGGAGGACGGCACCGGGACGTCGGCGCGGCTGGGCTCCTTCCGTGTGGCGGGCAAGAGCGGCACCACCCGGATGTACACGCCGGGCGGAGGCTACGAGCGGGGCGCGTACTGGTCGTCGTTCGCGGGCTTCTTCCCGGCGGAGGACCCGCAGCTCGTGGTGTTCGTGAAGCTGGAGCGGCCCAAGGGCGCGTACTACGGCGGTGCGGTGGCCGCGCCCGTCACCCGCGCCACCATGGAGGCGGCGCTCGCCGCCCGTTCGGTTCCGCTGAACCGTCGCGCCCTGGTGCGCACCGTCCAGGCCCCGCCGGCGGTGTCGCCCCGGGCGGTGGCGCGCTTCGCCTCCCAGCCGGTGGATCCGCCCCCGCCGCCGCTGGAGGCGGCAGGCTACGGCTCCGGCGCGGAGGCCACCTGGGTGCCGCTCCCCGATGTGGCGGGACTGGCGCCCCGCATCGCCGTCCGCCAGCTCCACGCCCGCGGACTGCGTGTGGAATGGACGGGGGACGGTGAGGTGGTGGGCACCGAGCCGCCCGCCGGTGAGCGCGTCAGCGCCGGCGATACGGTCCGGCTCATCCTGAGGAGGGCGGGCGATGGCTGAGCGCGCCACTTCTCTGCGCGACGTGGCCGCCGTCCTCCGGGCCCACGAGCTCCTGCTGGAGCACCGCGGGACGGAGGACGTGGCGGTGAAGGGGGTGAGCCAGGACTCCCGCACGGTGCGCCCCGGAGACGTGTTCCTCGCATGGGAGGGAAGCACCCACGACGCGCACGACTTCGTGGCGGAGGCCGCGCGCCGCGGGGCGGTGGCGGCGGTGGTGGAGCGCTTCGTGGACGCGGCGGAGATTCCGCAGCTCCGCGTGCGCGACGGACGGCTCGCCGCGGCGCTGGCGGCGCGGGCGGTGATGGGCGCGCCCGACACCCGCCTCTTCACTGTGGGTGTGACGGGGACGAACGGGAAGACCACCACCACGCTTCTGGCCCGGCATCTCCTGGCGCGGCGGGGGCCCGCGGCGGCCATCGGGACGCTGGGCGTCGTGGACGACGAAGGCGTGCGGCCCGGCACCGAGGCGCTCACCACGCCGGGGCCGGTGCAGGTGGCGGTGTGGCTCTGGGAGCTGGCCGACGGCGGCGTGGAGGCGGTGGTGATGGAGGCCTCGTCGCACGCGCTGGAGCAGCGCCGCCTGGACGGCGTGACCTTCGACGTGGGCGTCTTCACCAACCTGACGCAGGACCACCTGGACTATCACCGCGATATGGCGGCGTACTTCGGCGCCAAGGCGCGACTGGTGGAGCTGGTGGCCCCCGGCGGCACGCTGGTGGTGAACCGGGAGGAGCGGGTGTGGGACGAGCTCGAGCCCGGCGGGCGTACGGTGCGCACCTTCGCCGTGGACGGGGACGCCGACGTGCGCGCCCTGGACGTGGAGAGCGGCCCCTTCGGCTCCACCTTCACGCTCCGGATCGACCTGGAGGAGCGGAGGGTCCGCCTGCCGCTCCTGGGCGGCTACAACGTCCAGAACGCGCTGGCGGCCGCCGCGGTGGCCGCCGCCGCCGGCCTGGGCATCGATGAGATCGCGGCGGGCCTGGAGTCGGTCCCCCAGATCCCCGGTCGACTGGAGGCGGTGCTCACCGAGCCCTTCACCGTGCTCATCGACTTCGCCCACACGCCCGACGCGCTGGACCGGGCTCTGGCGGCGGTGCGCCCCCTCACCGAAGGCCGTCTCATCGCGGTGTTCGGGGCGGGCGGAGACCGGGACCGGGCCAAGCGGCCGCTCATGGCCCGGGCGGCGGCGCGCCACGCCGACGTGGTGGTCCTCACGTCCGACAACCCTCGCACGGAGGATCCGGAGCGGATCCTGGACGACGTGGAGGCCGGCCTGGAAGGGGTGCCGCACGAGCGCTACGCCGACCGGCGCCAGGCCATCGGGCGGGCGCTGGAGATGGCGCGGCCGGGTGACACCATCGTCCTGGCGGGGAAGGGGCACGAGACGTATCAGGTGGTGGGTACCGAGAAGGTCCCCTTCGACGAGCGCGAGATCGTGCGCGCCTTCCTCGGACGGGAGGGCGCGGCATGAGTGCGCTCGTCTGGGACGACCTCGCGGTGCGGCGGGCGCTGGGGCTGCGCACCGACCTGGCGGAGGAAGGGCGCACCTACACCGGTGTGTCCACCGACTCGCGCACCGTGGAGCCCGGCGCGCTCTACGTGGCGCTGGTGGGGGAGCGCTTCGACGGGCATGACTTCGTGGCCGACGCGCTGGCGCGCGGGGCGGCGGGCGCCGTGGTGTCACGCCCCGTCCCGGCGGAGCCCGGTGTCAAGCTCTACCCGGTGGACGACACGCTGGCGGCGCTAGGACGCCTGGCGGCGTATCGCCGCCGGGCGCTCACGGCTCCGGTGGTGGCCATCACCGGCTCCTCGGGCAAGACCACCACCAAGGACCTCACCCGCGGCGCGTTGGAGGGAGCTCTGAGGGTGCACGCCACCCGCGGCAACCTCAACAACCGGATCGGGATGCCGTTGACGCTCCTGGAGACCCCGGCCGATGCCCAGGTGGTGGTGCTGGAGCTGGGGACCAACGAGCCCGGCGAGATCCGCACGCTCACCGAGATCGCCCGTCCGGACGTGGGCGTGATCACGACGGTGGGCGAGAGCCACCTGGAGAAGCTGGGCTCGCTGGAGGGCGTGATGGAGGAGAAGCTCGACCTCCTGCGCGGCCTCGCCGGCGAGCGTCGGGCGGTGGTGGGCGACGAGCCGGCGGAACTCCCGCGCAGGGCCCGGGAGATCGTGCCCGACGTTCGTGTGGCGGGATGGACGGAGGCGGCCGACGCGGATCTGCGACCCGCGGAGGTGGAGGCCGACGTCTTCGGCGGAACCCGGTTCCGCTGGCGGGGCCAGACCGTGCACCTGCAGATCCCGGGACGCCACGCCGTCGCCGACGCGCTGCTGGCACTGGCGGTGAGCGAGTTCCTGGGTGTGGATGCGCGGAGCGCCGCGCGGGGCGTGAGTGCCGTACCGGCGGCCGGGATGCGGAGCGAAATCCGGCGGCTGGGAGACCTCACCCTCATCGTGGACTGCTACAATGCCAACCCGCAGAGCGTCCGTGCCGCGCTGGACGTGCTGGAGGCGCACGGAGCCGCCTCGCGCACCGTGGCGGTGCTGGGCACCATGCTGGAGCTGGGCACCGGCGCCCCAGCACTCCACCGTGAGGTGCTGGCCGACGCGCTCCGCCGCGAGATCGACGTGGTGGTGGCGACGGGGGCCTTCGCGGAGGCCGCCGGTGAGCTCGGCGCCGCCGGCGAAAGACTTCTCGTGGCGCCCGACTGGGCGGCGGCTTACCCCGAGCTGCGCAGCCGTCTCCGGGGGGACGAGGTGGTGCTCCTGAAGGCTTCGCGCGGCGTGCGCATGGAAGAACTCGTGGAGCGCCTCGAGGCCGACCTGGCAGTGGCCAACGGCGCCGCCGGAGAGGGGGAGGGCTGAGATGCTCTATCACCTCCTTCCCGGGCTCAGCGATGTCCACATCGTCTTCAACGTCTTCCGGTACATCACCTTCCGGGCGGCGGGGGCGGTGGTGACTTCGCTGCTCATCGCCTTCGTGCTGGGACCGGTGATCATCCGTCGCCTCCGGCGCGCGCGTGTGGGACAGGTGGTTCGTGACACCGGTCCCCTCACCCATCTGGAGAAGGCGGGTACGCCCACCATGGGCGGCGTCATCATCATCGGCGCCACGGTGTGTTCCACCCTCCTCTGGGCCGAACTCACCAACTGGTACACCGTCATCGCCCTCATCTCGCTGGTGTGGATGGGTGCCATCGGCTTCCTGGACGACTACCTCAAGGTGGTGCGCGGCAAGCCCAGGGGGCTGGTGGCGCGCTACAAGATGGTGGGGCAGTGGACCTTCGGTCTGGCGCTGGGGGCGTTTCTCATCCTGCGCCCGCTCTCCCCCCATGGGGCCACCGCCACCAGCGTGCCCTTCTTTTCGGATCTGCAGGCCACCTTCCTGCCGGCGGTCTTCGTGGCCTTCACCGGCGCGGTGGTCTCCGGGTCGTCCAACGCGGTGAATCTCACCGACGGGTTGGACGGGCTCGCCGCCGGGCTGACGGCCATCGCGGCGGCGACGCTGGGCGTCTTCGCCTACATCGCCGGTCGCGTGGACATGTCCAACTACCTGGGATTCTTCCATCTCCCGGGCGCGGGCGAGCTCTCCATCTTCGCGGTGGCCATGGCCGGCGGCGCCATCGGATTCCTCTGGTTCAACGCCCACCCCGCCGAAGTCTTCATGGGCGACACCGGGTCCCTGGCCCTGGGTGGCGCGCTGGGCGTGATGGCCATCCTGCTCAAGGCGGAGTTCCTGCTGGTGATCGTGGGCGGCGTCTTCGTGATGGAGACGCTCTCGGTGATCGTCCAGACATCATGGTTCAAGTACACGCGCGTACGCTACGGCGAGGGGCGCCGCGTGTTCCTGATGGCTCCCATCCATCATCACTTCGAGAAGCTCGGATGGCCCGAACCCAAGGTAGTCGTCCGTTTCTGGATCCTCGGGATCCTCTTCGCGATGCTCGCCTTCAGCACACTCAAGATCAGGTAGCGAATATGATGCTGATCGAGGAAGAAGTCTGCGATGAGCGATCTGAGAGGAACGCGGGTTGCGGTGCTCGGCCTCGGGGCCAGCGGCGTCGCGGCCGCACGGTTGGCTCTTTCCAAAGGAGGAGATGTCTATGTCTCGGATCTGCGTACTGAACCCGCAATTGCAGCTCGTGCAGACGAGCTCCGAGGTGCGGGCGCCGTCGTCGAGCTGGGGCGACACGATCTCGAGCGGCTGGAGAGAGCCGACCTCGTCGTCGTCAGTCCCGGAATCCCCCGAGACGCTCCGGTGCTTCGAGCGCTCGCGGATCGTAGTACTCGGTGGATCTCCGAGCCTGAGTTCGCCGTTCGGTTCTTCTCGGGTCCACTGATCGCGGTCACCGGGACCAATGGCAAGACGACGACGACCCTTCTGGTGGGGCATCTGCTGGAGACGGCGGGGCTCGACGCGGCGGTGGGCGGTAACGTGGGCGGCGGGCTCGCCCCGCCGGCGTCCGAACTCGCGCTCCGGACGGGGCCGCCGGACTGGTACGTCCTGGAGATGAGTTCCTTCCAGCTCGCCGACGTGGAGACCTTCCGCCCCGACATCGGGGTGGTGACGAACCTCTCGCCCGATCATCTGGATCGGTACGGGAGCGTGGAGGCGTAC
>WGEM01000172.1 GCA_015492755.1 Gemmatimonadota bacterium
CGGCCGGTGCGGTGGGTGTGCATGTAGATGCAGTGCCGCGGGGGGTCGTAGACGAAGATGTTGCTGTTGAGGTGCGGTCGGCCTTCGGCGTCGTTCACCGCCAGGAACCCGAAGACCGCCTGCTCCAGGTAGCCGCGCACCCAGGCATCGTCCTTCCCCCGGTCGCGACGGCGCACTGAGCTGCGGGCGTCGTCGCGCCCGGCGATGTCCGCGCCCACGCGCGGCCCGGCCGAGCCTTCAGACACCGGAGGGCCCGGTTCCGTCCCGGAGGATGCTCCCGTCCGGGGCCATCCGGGCGGTGGAGGGCGGGCGCTCACGCTGCAGTCTGCGCGCCACCGCCTCCGCCTCGCGCCACACCCGCAGCAGGTTCTCGCCCGCCAGCTTGCGGAGATCCGCGTCGCTCCAGCCGCGCCGCGCCAGCTCGGCGAAGAGCACCGGGAAGGTGGAGACGTCCTCCAGTCCCACCGGCGTGGAGCTGATTCCGTCGAAGTCCGACCCGATGCCCACATGGTCGATACCCGCCAGCTCCACGATGTGCTCGATGTGGTCCGCCACGTCGGCGATGGTGGCATCCCCCTCCGCCACGAGGAAGGAGGGCACGAAGGTGACCATCACCACGCCACCGTTGTCGGGGAGCCGCCGCAGCACCTGGTCGGGGACGTTGCGCGGATGGTCCCGCACGCCACGCGCCGAGGCGTGCGACCAGATGACGGGGGCCTCCGAGACGTCCAGCGCGTCGTTCATGGTGGCGGGCGAGGTGTGGGAGAGATCCACCAGCATCCCCAGGCGGTTCATCTCCCGGACCACCTCCCGGCCAAACTCGGTGAGCCCGTCGTGGCGCGCCGAGTCGCTGGCGGCGTCCGCCCAGTCCAGCGTGCCGTTGTGGGTGAGCGTCATGTAGCGCACACCCATCGCGTAGAACGCGCGCAGCGCGCCCAGCGAGTTCTCGATGGCGTGTCCGCCCTCCATCCCCAGCATCGACGCGATGCGTCCCTCCCCGAAGATCCGCTCCACGTCCGACGCCGTGAGCGCCAGCTCGAAGGCTTCGGGGTACTTGCGGATGATCTGAAGCGCGATGTCGATCTGCTCCAGCTGCACGCGCGCCGCGCCCTCTTCCACCGACTCGTAGGGGATGTAGACCGACCAGAACTGCGCGCCCACGCGCCCCTGGCGAAGACGTGGGATGTCGGTGTGGAAGGGCGTGGAGCCCCTGAGGTCGTGCTCCGGCGCCTCCACGTCGTGGGGCGCCGTCTCGCTCTGGCGGATGGCCCAGGGAAGGTCGTTATGACCGTCGATGAGGGGTGTGGTCTCCAGCACCCGGAGCGCGCGCTGCAGGAAGGGATCGGCGGAGGCCGCGTCGGGCTCCTGCGCCTGGGCGGCGGCAGGCGCCAGGAGGAGGAGCGAACCCAGGGCCACCAGGCGGCCCATCCGATCGGCGTTGGTTGCACACATCGACCTCACGGGAGATCTCCTTGGAGATGGGGCACAATGGCGGATGTCCGCGGCAAGGATCGCAACGGACTCCGGCGGCGGCAAGGCGGCTCCGCGCCGGCGGGCGGCTTTCGCACCGGCGCCTCCACGGCGCACATTGACCGCCGCCCCGGACCGCCGGCAGCGTGCTCGGGGTGAGCCCGTGTCCTCCTCAGTACCCCGGAGTCCTCATGTCGCGTCGTCGTCCCTCCTTCTCGGTCCTGGCCGCGTGCGCCGCGGCCCTCCTCCTCCCCGCCGAGCCGGTGACCGGCCAGCGTGGGCCCGCTCCCGCGCCGCTGCCCCCCGGCGCGGATTCCGTCTGGTCGGAGATCGTGGCGGAGTGGGAGGCGGCGCTCGCCGAACAGGGCGTCGTGGGCGCCTCGCTGGCGCTGGTGCGGGACGGCGATCTGGTGCGGATGGAGACCCGGGGACTGGCGGACCGCTCGGAGGCTCGCCCGGTGGACCGCTCCACCATCTACCACTGGGCGTCCATCACCAAGACCCTCACCGGCATCGCGGTGATGCAGCTCCGGGACCGGGGGCTCATCCGCCTCGACGACCCCATCGTCCGGTACGTACCCGAGCTGCGGGAGGTGCACAACGAGTTCGGGTCCATGGAGGACATCACCATCCGGCAGCTCATGAGCCACTCGGCGGGGTTCCGCGCGGCCACCTGGCCGTGGGGAGGCGACAAACCGTGGCACCCCCACGAGCCCACCGAGTGGAGCCAGCTCGTGGCCATGATGCCCTACACCGAGATCCTCTTCCAGCCCGGTTCGCGCTTCAGCTACTCCAACCCCGGAATCGTCTTCCTGGGACGGATGATCGAGCGCGTGACGGGCGACGTGTATGAGGCCTACGTCGACAAGAACATCTTCCGGCCGCTGGGGATGCGTCGCGCCTACTTCGACGGGACGCCCTGGGGCCTGCGGCGCTTCCGCTCCAACCATTACTTCGTGAACGGCGAGGACGTAGAGGAGGGCGGCCTGGACTTCAACACCGGCATCACGGTGTCCAACGGGGGCCTCAACGCGCCGGTGACCGACATGGCGCGCTACCTCGCCTTCCTCATGGGCGCGCCGGCGGAAGGAAGCGACTACGATGCGGTGCTCTCCCGGAACTCGCTGCGGGAGATGTGGCACCCGGTGGTCCCCGTGCGGGAAGACCACCCGCTGGGGACGGGGTCCATGGGGCTCACCTTCTTCCTGTACGATCAGCCCGACGGGACCCGGGTGGTGGGACACACCGGAGGGCAGCGCGCCTTCATCAGCTCCATCTACGTGGACCCCGACGCCCGCGTGGGCGCCATCACCGCCTTCAACACCCTGGGGCGCGACGGGAGCCCGCCCGACACCCGTGCCATCCAGACCGCCATCACGCGCCGCATCGTCACGGAGCTCTTCCCGCTCTTCCGGGCGAAGGACGGGGAAGGCTCCGGAGGGCGCGCCGCCCCTGCAGGCGCCGCATCCGGACGGTGAGCGCATGAGGCGCCGGCGCTTCCTCCGCCTCACCGGCGCTGCGCTGGCGGCGCCGGCGCTGGAGCCCTGGGCGCGCTTCGGGGCCTGGAGCGCGTGGCCGGGCTACGACGATGCCATCGTCATCGACGCGCTGGCGGGCCCGCTGCAGTTCAACATCCCCCAGGGCACCCTACCCCTGGACGCTTATGCGCAGGAGGCGGTGCGCCGCTCCGGCATCACCGCGGTGAACCTCACGGTGAACGCCCGGCCCGGCACCGGCGAGGACGCGTACAATGGCACACGCGCCCGCATCGAAGCATGGACGGCAGAGGCGATGCGCCTGCCCCACCTGCTCTCCGTGGTGCGCTCCGCCGCGGATGTGGAGGCGGCCAAGGCCGCGCGACGCCTCGGCCTCATCCTGGGCTTTCAGGACGGCGTGCCCTTCCAGGACGATCTCTCCCGCCTGGACACCTTCCACGCGCTGGGGGTGCGCATCGTTCAGCCGACGTACAACGTGCGGAACCGGCTGGGCTCGGGTTGCCTGGTGGAGGACGCCGGCCTTACCGAACTGGGCCGCGAAGCGGTGGCCCGCATGGACGCACTCCGCATCGTCCTGGACCTCTCGCACTGTGGCCCGCGCACCACCCGCGACGGCATCCTGACCTCCACCCGGCCGCCGGCCATCACCCACACCGGCTGCGCGGCACTCTTCGCCCACCCCCGGAACAAGGACGACGCCACGCTCCGGCTGGCGGCGGAGCGCGGGGGCGTGGTGGGCATCTATCTCATGCCCTTCCTGAACCCCTCAGGACCGCCCACCGCCGAGGACGTCGTCCGCCACATCGAGCACGCGCTGCGCGTCTGCGGGGAGGATCACGTGGGGATCGGAAGCGATCAGGGGATCGTCCCGCTGAACGTGAGCGGTGACTTCGAGGATCGCTTCCGCGAGGTGGCTCGCCGGCGCAGTGCGGCAGGCGTGGCGGCGCCCCGGGAGGACACGATCCCCTACGTGCCGGAGCTCAACCACCCGCGGCGCATGGAGACGCTGGCGGACATGCTGGCGGAGCGGGGCCACCCTCACCGAGTCATCGAGAAGGTGCTGGGCGGCAACTTCCTCCGCCTCTTCCGGGAGGTGTGGGGCGCCTGAGCCCGGCGGGCCTCACCGCCCTCCCATGATGCGCTCGATGGCCTCCACGGAGCGCGGTGCGCCGGCGCTGAGATTCTCGTGGCCGTCCTCGGTGACAAGGATCATGTCTTCGATCATGATGGCGATGTCGTGTTCGGGGGCGTAGAGCTTGGGCTCCACGGTGAATACCATCCCCGGCTCCAGGGGGGTGGAGTAGTCCCGCCCGTCGGTGGCCTCCAGACCCACGTGATGTCCGATGTCGCGCACGCCGAGACCGGCCACCGCCGTGTATGCGGTGAGTCCCTTGCCCTGCGCCAGGTAGTGGGTGGGCGAAGGCATCACACCCCACACGCCCGCGGGTCCCAGCCGGTCGATGTCCTCCTTCGCCTCCAGCCCGTGGGCCCGATACACCTCCGCGGCGGCCCGGATGACGTCCAGAATCGTGGCGCCCGGGCGCACCTGCGCGATGGCCGCCTCCTGCGCGTCCAGGACGATCTCGTACAGCTCCCGCTGCAGCGGCGTGAATCGTCCGGATACGGGGAAGGTGCGGCAGATGTCGGAACCGTACATCCGCCACTCGGCGGCGCCGTAGTCGATGAAGACCAGGTCGCCGTCCTGCATCACCCGATCCACCGAGTTGTAGTTCTCGGAGCGGATGGTGAAGAGGCTCACCGCGTCCGGCCCGGACGCCACGATGGGGGCGAAAGCGGCCCGCGGGGACCCGTGGGCCTTCCACACCCACTCCATGATCCCGGCGACCTCCAGGTCGTTCATGCCGGGCCGGATGCGGCGCATCGCTTCCAGGAGCCCCTCCACACTGATATGCGCCGCCCGCCGGAGCGCCCGGATCTCGTGGGCGTCCTTCACCACCCGCATCCGTTCCACCAGGGGCGCGGCGTCCAGGAGCGACCGTCCCAGCAGCCGGCTGAGGGCGTCCTCGAACTGCTGCCGCAGCGTCCGGGGCGGCGTGAGTCCCGGCGGCGCGTAGAGAGCGTCCGGGTCCTTCACGAAGTAGACGGGCCCGGTAGGTGGCACCACGGTCCGGACCCGCTCCACGAAGGCGGACAGCGGATAGGTCTCGGCGATGCCCGTGGCGGCCTCCGCCGCGGGACCCGGCTCCAGCCTGCGGATCAGTCGGTTCCAAGGCGCGTCCACCAGGCGCGCGTCCTGAAACGGGTACTGCGCGCCGGCAAACTGGCGGTGGGCCGGCAGGAAGAGCATCTCCCGGGGTGGCGCGTCGGGCGCCGCCGCAGGCACCAACACCAACACCGCGTAGGGTGACTCCACCCCGGTCAGGTAGAAGAAGTTGGGGTCCTGTTTCTTCTCGCCCCCGTGGCGGATCATGTACTCCGAGACCACGACGAGAGGGCCGTCCAGCTCCGCGGCGAGACGGGCTCGACGCTGCGCGTACACCTCCGGGGGGAACGCCACGTCGGACTGGGCCACGCCGTGCGTGGGGGAGATGGCCGTCACGAGAGCCACACCGGGGAGGACGCACGCCACCCATCCCCCGCGCCGGCGGTACCGGGCCGTCGCGCCCATCCCCCGCCTCACCGGTTCCCCGCCCGCGTGAGGGGCACGCGGGCGGGGAACCGGTGAGGCGGGGGA
>WGEM01000173.1 GCA_015492755.1 Gemmatimonadota bacterium
CCCCGGATCCGCTCCTCCTGCTCCCGCCGGGCGGTGAGCATGAGCACCGGGACCGTCGTGGTGGCGGGATCGGACCGGAGGCGGTGGAGCACGTCGTCGCCGCTCAGCCCGGGAAGCATCCGATCGAGAACCACTACGTCGGGCCGCTCCCGCTCCACGGCGGCCAGCGCGTCGGTGCCGGAGGAGGCCGTCTCCACGCGGTAGCCCTCACGCGTGAGTTGATACGCCACCAGGGCGGCGATGTCCCGGTCGTCTTCCACCACCAGGACGCGGAACGTCGTCGGCTCGGAGGGCATGCGTGCAAGATAGGTGATCGACGACGTCGAGCCACGTGGTCTTCCGACGACCACCGGCGCGCCCCCGTCGGCACGCCCCGTTGTGGCGCCTCGGGACGCCCGTCTACGTTGCGCCGACCCCACACACGCACCACCGAGGGACACCGTGCACGCTGCCCATCATCCGGATCGCCTCACACCCGACGCCGCCCGCGGCGAGTTCCCCATTCTCCAGCGGCGCACGTACCTGAATTCCTGCTCTCTGGGCGCGCTCTCACGGAGGGCGGAGACCCGCCTCGGCGAGTTCCTCCAGCTCTGGCACGAGATGGGCGCGTCGGCCTGGTACGAGCACTGGCTGGCGCGGCTGGACGAGCTCCGGACACGGGTGGCGGGCTTCTGGGGCTCGCAGCCGGGGGCGGTGGCGCTCCTGCCCAGCGTGTCGGCGGCGCTCTCCGTGGTGGCCTCGGCGCTGGAGGGCGGCGCGACGCCCGGGGCGCCGTCTGCCGCGCGGAGGCGCCGGCGCGTGGTGACCACCGAGCTGGACTTCCCCACCCTCGTCTACCAGTGGCGGGTCCGCCCCGAGATGGAGCTGGTGGTGCTCCCTTCACCCGACGGCGTACGCGTCGACCCGGAGCAGTTCGATGCGGCGGTGGACGAACGCACGCTCTGCATCGCCACCAGCCACGTGTTCTTCGCCACGGGGTACGTGCAGGACCTGCCCGAGCTTGCACGCATCGCGCACGACGCCGGCGCCTGGTGCGTCGTGGACGGCTATCAGGGGCTGGGACAGGTCCCGCTGGACGTCACGGAGGCCGGCGTGGACGTCTACATCGCCGGTCCCCTCAAGTGGATGTGCGGTGGCCCCGGGCTGGCGTATCTCTACGTGCGTGGGGATCGGATCGGACGCCTGGAGCCGCGCATCACCTCGTGGTTCGCCGCGGCGCGCCAGTTCGACTTCGACGTGCACGCCTTCGAGTTCCGCGCCGACGCCCGGCGCTTCGAACTCGGCACGCCGGCACTCCCCACCGTCCACACCGCCCTGGGCGGGCACGAGGTGGTGGCGGAGGTGGGCATCGACGCCGTCACCGCGCGCAACCGCCTGCTGACGGAAGCTCTTGTGGAGGCATGCCGCGATGCGGGTCTGGAGCTCTCCCTGCCCGCCGAGCCCAAACGGAGCGCCATCGTCATGGTGCGACACGCCGACCCCGCGGGGGCGGTGCGCCACCTGGCGGCGCACGACGTGATCGTGGACCACCGGCCCGGGCACGTCCGCATCAGCCCGCACTTCTACAACACGCCGGAGGAGGTGCGCCGCTGCGTGGAGCTCCTGGCGGGCGTTTAACGGGTCGCCCCGCGGGCGCGTCTTCCCTCGTGGCGGCGGCCGGCGCCGCCCCGCCCCCCCCGGCAGACGGCGAAAGGACCTGACGATGCCCTCCACCGGACACACCCCACGCCGCGTCGCGCGGCCCCTGGCATGCGTGCTGGCCTGCGCCTTCCTGGCCTGCGGACCCGGCGCCACGGAGCCCACGCCCCATGAGGATACCGGCGGCGTTGCCGGCGACGACGGGACCGAGCCCGCAACTGTGCCGGGGCTCCTCTTCGGACCCTTCCACGTACCGGACAGCCTGATGTCCCGGCCCTTCTCCGGAGGGTTTCGCGCCCTCTCGCCGGATTCGGCGGTGGCGGTGCTGGAGGCGGCGCGCGCCGCCGACGTGGGCCTGGTGGTGACCCTGGCCGGCGGACGCTCCGCCTATCAGGAGCCCTCCGGGGCGTTCTCGGTCACCCGTTTCACCGAGCTCCTGGACCGCTACGCCGACGTGGACTTCGGGCCCTACATCCAGGACTCCACGTTGGTGGGTCTCATGATGTTCGACGAGCCCCACGACCCCGGCAACTGGGACGGCGCCGTCGTGCCGCTGGCGGACATCGAAGCGGCGGCGGCGGCCACCAAGCAGCGGATCCCCGGTGTCCCGGTGGGCGTGGGCGCGCCTCCCGGGTTCCTGGCGCCCGGCGCGCCGTGGACCTCTCTGGACTTCGCCTTCGCTCCCTACAGCACCAAGCACGGGAGCGTGGGGAGCTGGCTGCCGGCCCAGGTCCAGGCTGCCGGTGACGCCGCGCTCGCCCTCCTCGTGGGGATCAATGTGCTGCTGGGGAACCAGCAGCAGCCCGTCACCGCGGATCAGCTCCGGACGTGGGGCACCGCGCTCCTCGGCGAGGCGAGCACGTGCGGGCTCCTCCTCTGGAAGTGGGACGCGGGGTACTTCGGCTCCCCAGACGTGGCCGCCGCGGTGGACTCGCTACGAGTCGTCGCCGACGGCCGGCCCCGCAGGCCCTGCCGGCGCTGAGGCCTCTCCACGCCGGGGTGTCCATCGTGAGGCGTCCCGGGCCTCGTACTTGTCCAGCACCCTCCGGAACGCCTCGTCCAGGTCGATCCCCTGCTCGTTCGCGATGGCGATGAGGACGAAGAGGATATCCGCCAGTTCCATGGCGAGGTCCTGGTCGGGCTCCTCCGGCTTCTTGGTCTTGTGCCCGAAGCGGTGGTTCATCTCCCGGGCCAGCTCCCCCACTTCTTCCATGAGCCGGGCCAGGTTGGTAAGCGGCGGCCAGTAGCCCTCCTCGAACCGCGAGATCCAGGCGTCGACCCGGGCCTGGGCCTCCTTCAGCTCCACCGCCGCCCTCCCGGCCTTATCCGGTTCCGGGCGCCGCCTCCACCCCTCACGGCACCAGCACCAGCTTCCCGAACACCTCACCCGCCTCCAGCATCTCGTGGGCTCGCCGCGCCTCCTCCAGCGGGAGCACGTCGTGCATGATGGGGTCCAGAAGGCCCTCGAAGACCATGCGCATGACCCGCCGGAACTCGGCGGGGCTCCCCATGGTGCTTCCCACGATATGGAGCTGCTTCCAGAAGACGGCGCGGATCTCGGTGACGCCCCTGGACCCGGTGGTGGCGCCGGAGGTCACCAGACGGCCGCCTCGCGCCAGAGCTCTGAGGCACGACTCCCAGACCGCCTCGCCCACCGTGTCGAAGACCAGGTCTACACCCCGCTTCCCCGTGTCCACCCACACCGCGCGGGAGAAGTCCACCCTCCTCCGGTCGTACACCACGTGCGCCCCCAGCTCCTCCACCCGCCGCACGTTGTCGGGACCGCTGGTGACGGCGTGGACGCGGGCCCCCGCCAGCGCCGCCACCTGGACGGCGGCGGTACCCACGCCCCCCGACGCTCCGGTGATGAGGACCCGCTGTCCGGCGCGCAGCCCGCCCTGCGTCATCAGAGCCCTCCACGCCGTGACGAATACGAGACCGGCGGCGGCCGCGCGCTCGTAGTCCACGTGCTGGGGGATCTCCATGAGGTTCGCCGCCGGCACCACCGTGTACTCGGCGAATCCCCCCTGGGTGTGTTCACCGATGATGCGGAACGGGGGATCGTCGATGGACGGGCCCCGGGGCTCGGCCTCGTACCAGTCGTAGTCAAGCGAGGGGTCCACCACCACCCGGATCCCCGGCTCGATCCCCTCCACCCCGGGCCCCACCGCATCCACGGTGCCGGCGATGTCGGAGCCGCCGATGTGCGGCATGGGCGTCTCGATGGGGAGCCCCCGGCGCACCCAGAGGTCCAGGTGATTCATGGCCGCCGCCGCCACCTTCACACGCACTTCGCCCGGGCCGGGCTCCGGGACGGCCACGTTACGAATCTCCACCACGTCCGGACCGCCGAACTCGGCAAACACCGCCGCACGCATCTTCCGGGGCATGATCTCTCCACTCCTGCGCTGCACTGTCCTGGATGCCCGCCCTCGGGAGTCTATCCGGCACCCCCATCCCCCACAACCGCGCCCCGGCGCTACCTTTCCTGCCCGGAGGCCGCACGCCTCGGCACGTCCTCGAAGGAGCTGCGATGAACCGCCCCCCTCCCACACCCGCCGATCCGGAGCCGCGGACGCCGGGCGCCGACGAAGCGCCCGACGCCACGCTGGGGGGATACCTGCGCGTGCACGAGCGCCCCCCGGCGTTCGAAGGCGCCGACGGACACCCGTACACGGTGTCGCCGGAGGTGGAGCACACCGGCGATCTCCGCCAGCCGTATGCGGGCTTCCTGGTGTTTCCCAGGTGGGCGCAGACCGGAGCCGGAATCATCGGCCACGTGGAGAGCGATACCCTGTGCACGGCCGCCACCGCGGAAGCGGCCCGCGCGAAGCTGGAGGCGCTTTCACTCATCGAGGTCCAGGCGATCCTGGACGCAGCCATCCGGCGCGGGACCGACGACGTTTCCCCTGACCCATCCAACGAATGCTGAGGGAAAGCCTCATCTACCTGAGCGAGTCGGACACCGCGCGCACGGTGGTCACCCGCACGCCCCTCCGGGCGATGGCGCGACGCTTCGTCGCCGGCGAGACGGTGGACGACCTGGTACGCGCCATCCGGGAGAGCAACGCCCGGGGGCTGAGCGCCACCGGCAACTTCCTGGGGGAGTCCGTCCACGACGAGGCCAACGCGCGACTCGCCGCCGACGTATATCTGGAGGTGCTGGATCGCATCCGGAGCGACGGCCTCGACGCCAACATCTCGGTGAAGTTCACGCAACTGGGCCAGGACATCTCCGATGCGTTCCTGGCGGAGAACCTGGGCCGCGTCCTGGCGCGGGCGGCGGAGGCCGACGTCTTCATCCGCTTCGACATGGAGTCTTCGGCGTACACCGTGCGCACGCTGGACGCCTTCGAGAAACTGTGGGCGGAGGGACACCGCAACATCGGCGTGGTCCTGCAGGCGTATCTCCGCCGCACGGCGGGAGACGTGGCGCGCATGAACGAACTCGGCGCGCGCGTCCGCCTCTGCAAAGGCGCCTACGTGGAGCCCCCCGAGGTGGCCTTCCAGAAGAAGGAGGAGGTGGATCGCAACTTCGTGGAGCTCATGAAGATGCTCCTGGACGACGGTCACTACCCCGCCATCGCCACGCACGACGAGCGGATGCTCGACGCCACCATCGAGCACCACACCCGGCGCGGCCTGGGGAAGGACGCATTCGAGTTTCAGATGCTCTACGGCGTGCGCAGGGACCTTCAGGAGGCCCTGCTCCGCGACGGCTACAACGTACGCGTCTACATCCCCTTCGGGACGCACTGGTACCCCTACCTCATGAGGCGTCTGGCGGAGCGCCCCGCCAACGCCCTCTTCCTGGCGGGAAGCGTGGTGCGGGAATCCCCGCTGGGTTTCCTCCTGCCGAAACGCCGCGACGGCGCCCGCTGACGGTGGCGGAGTTCCTGCGCATCACCGAGATCTTCCACTCCATTCAGGGGGAGTCCACCTGGGCGGGTGCGCCGTGCACCTTCGTGCGGCTCACCGGGTGTCCGCTCCGATGCGTGTGGTGCGACACCGAGTACGCCTTCCACGGCGGCACCCGGATGACCTTCGACGAGATCCTGGCGGAGGTGGGGCGGCACCGGACCCGCCTGGTGGAGGTCACCGGCGGCGAGCCGCTGGCGCACCCGGGGGCGTTCCGGCTCATCGAGCGATTGCTGGACGCCGACTACACGGTCCTGGTGGAGACATCCGGGGCCTTCGACATCGCCCCGGTGGACCCCAGGGCGCACGTCATCATGGACCTGAAATGTCCCGGCTCCGGCGAGAGCCACCGCAACCTCTGGTCGAACCTGGACCACCTGAAGGCCATTGACGAGGTGAAGTTCGTGGTGCGCCACCGCGCCGACTACGAGTGGACGCGGGACGTCATCCGCACGCGAGAACTGGACGAGCGGGTGCAGGCGGGCGCGTTGCGGGCGCTCCTGGTCTCGCCGGTGTGGGGCGAGCTGGAGCTCCGGCCCCTGGCGGAGTGGATCCTCGAAGACCACCTGCCGGTGCGGCTCCAGGTCCAACTCCACAAGCTCATCTGGGGCGCCGACGCTCGGGGGGTGTGAGCGTGCCGCCCCTGGAGAGCGATCGCCGCTTCTGGATCCTCAAGGAAGCCATCGCTTCCTACGCGGGCGACCCCGATGATCCGCCGGTGCAGGACGACGACGTGCTCCAGGCGGCGGTGGCGCTGGTGGTACGAGGCCGGCCCGATCTGGAAGTCCTCCTCATCAAGCGCGCCAGCCACGAAGGCGATCCGTGGTCGGGTCACATGGCGCTCCCCGGGGGGCGCCGGGAGGACCGGGACCCCTCGCTCCTGGACACGGCCCGGCGGGAGACGCGGGAAGAAGTGGGGCTGAACCTGGAGGACGAGGGGCGCGTACTGGGCCGGCTGGCGGACGTGGCGCCCAACAGCCCGCTCCTTCCCCGGTTCACCATCACCCCCTTCGTCTTCGCCGCGCCTCCGCATGCGGAGGCGCGGGTGGCGAGCCCGGAGGTGGCGGCGGTGCAGTGGGTGCCGGTGCGCCACTTCCAGGCTCCGGAAAACCACACAGGGGTGGAGATCTCCACCCCCGGTGGAGTCCGGACCTTCCCCGGCTATCGCGTGCGGGACGGGGTGGTGTGGGGTCTCACGTACCGGATCCTGCGTCAGTTCCTCGCTCTGATGCCCGAGTTCGAACTGGACGCGGATGGATGAGGGGCTAGGAGCCCGTCCGAGTAAAGGCGTGGGCCGCGCACGTAGTGGTTCGCGTGTTCAGTCAAGGAGCGCCGACGAGGCGTAGCAGCGCTACGGCGAGGAGGAGCGACGATGGATCAACCGCGAACCCACCACGTGCC
>WGEM01000174.1 GCA_015492755.1 Gemmatimonadota bacterium
GCTGGAGGCCCTCGGGCTGGAGGTGGCCCGCTTCAAGACGGGGACGCCGCCGCGGATCGACGGGCGCACCGTGGATTTCTCCCGTCTGGAGCGCCAGGAGGGCGACGACCTGGCCTTCCGGTTCTCCTCGTACACCAGGGAGGAGATTCCTCCGCAGCGTCCCTGCTGGATCGCGTGGGCGGGCGACGCCCTGAAGAAGGTGGTGGCGGATCACCTCCACGAGAGTGCGTTGTACGGCGGCGCCATCTCGGGGCGCGGGCCCCGCTACTGTCCATCCATCGAAGACAAGGTGGTGCGCTTCCCCCACGCGCCCCGGCACCAGGTGTTCCTGGAGCCGGAGGGGCTCCACACCACCGAGCTGTATGTGAACGGGCTCTCCACCTCACTTCCGCCGGAGGTGCAACTCGAGTTCCTCCGCACCATCCCCGGCCTGGAGGAGGTGCGAATGACCAAACCGGGGTACGCCATCGAGTACGACTTCTTCCCGCCGCACCAGCTGCGGCACACGCTGGAATCGAAGAAGGTGACGGGGCTCTTCTTCGCCGGGCAGGTGAACGGCACCACCGGCTACGAAGAGGCGGCGGGGCAGGGCGTGGTGGCGGGCATGAACGCGGCCTTCGCAGCCGCCGGGGAGCCGCCGCTGATTCTGGAGCGCGATCAGGCCTACATCGGCGTCCTCATCGACGATCTGGTGACCCGCGGGGTGGACGAACCCTATCGGCTCTTCACCTCGCGGGCCGAATTCCGTCTCCTCCTGCGCCAGGACAACGCGGTGCGCCGGCTGGGCCCGCTGGCGCGGGAGCGCGGTGCCCTCACCCCCCAGCAGGTGGAGGCGCTGGAGCGGCGTCTGGAGGAGGAGGACCGCGCCCGGGCCTGGTTCGTGGAGACGGCGCTGGAGCCCGACGTGGTCAATCCGGTGCTGGAGGCCGCGGGCAGCGCGCCGGTGACGAAGCCCACACGAGCCCAGGAGCTCCTCCGCCGACCGCGGGTGCGGGCACGTGACCTGGTTCGGGCGGCGCAGGTGGGGTCACGCGGAGCGCCGAGCAGCGATGCGGGAGAGGAACGAGACGCCTCACCCTGGACGGACGCGGCGCTGGCGGCGGTGGAGGTGGAGCTCAAGTACGAGGGGTACGTCGCCCGGGAGCGCGCCCGGGCGGCTAAGTTGCGGGAGCAAGCTAATGTGTTGCTGGACAACAATTTACCATACATGGAGATGGTGACGTTGTCGTACGAGGCGCGCGAGAAGCTCGCGCGGATCCGGCCCGGATCCCTGGCGCAGGCGGCGCGCATTCCCGGGATTTCGCCCGCAGACCTTCAGAACCTACTCCTGGAGGTGCGGCGCCTGCGCGCCGGTGGCGCGGTGCGCTGAGGATCCTTTCCCGCCGGCACGTCTTGCCTGGCGGTTCACCGCGTGGTTCACGTGAGACGGGCGCAAAGGGAGTCGCCATGGAGCTCCGCCGGGGCTTCCACATGAATGAGGCCCAGCCGGATTCGCCGGGAAGCTCCCGAGGGTGTTTCACGTGAAACAGGCCCGGCCGGTGACCCGCACGGCGCGGCCCACTCCTTGACCCGAACAGCCTCCTACGAGATCCGCACCAGCTCGATGTGCGCCGTGGCGGGCTCGGGCGTCCCGTCCAGATTGAAGTCGAACTCGGTGTCTCCGTCCAGGATCAGCCGGTTCGATCCCTCGAAGCGGAAGGTGGAGATGCTCCGCTGCGGGGACGGGAAGGTGCGGTCCATGGTGAGGGTGGAGCCCGAGACGCTGAGATCTCCGATCTCCGTCTGGGCCACCCCCTGGAAGGTGAGCACAGCGGTGTAGGTTCCGCTGGGCTGCACGTTCAGCGTGAAGGTGGAGCCGATGGCGATGAGATCCGCCACCATCTCCGGGTTCGCCTTGCTGGTGATGAGGAGGACGTCAGCTTGCCAGTCGCCGACGAAGGGCGCCACCGCCGGATCGGCCTCCACCTCCGTGATCCCCGGCGCGTCGGCGCCACAGCCGGCGCCCGCCGCCGCCATCACCAGCAGCGTCCAGAGCTGCACCCCTCTCTTCCACGTCGTCGTCATCGTCGCCCTCCTCGGGATTCCCGTGTCCGCGGCGGTCCTCGCCCGCTCCGGCCGCGCAGGCCGGGTCTTCGGGCGGCAAAGTCACGTCCTTCCTTGCCGCGGTCAAGCGGTGGCGCGCCGGGCCCGCGTTCCTCACCAAACCGGTTCTGCGGATGGCGCACGCGCACATCCTCACATTTCCCGGGTACGTCCCAGTCGATATATTGGCGGCCCTGCCGTGTCATCGCTCGACGGCCGGTGGCGGCCCACCCCGCAGTGTCTACGGAGCCCATGTCTCACGTCATCGCGATTGCGAATCAGAAGGGCGGCGTCGGAAAAACCACCACCGCCATCAACCTGGGCGCGTCCCTGGCGGTGGCGGAGCGCCGGACGCTCGTGGTGGACATCGACCCCCAGGGCAACGCCACCAGCGGGCTGGGTGTGGATCGTCGGCCGGACGCCCCCACCATTTACGACGTCCTGGTGGGGACCCACGGCATTGAGGAGGCCATCGTCCCCCACGTGCACTTCCACCGTCTCGATGTGGTCCCCTCCACGCGCGACCTGGTGGGCGCGGAGATCGAGCTGGTGCACGCGCCTCAACGGGAGCGGATCCTCCGTGCGGCGCTGGAGGTGGTACGAGACCGCTACGACCTGATCCTCATCGACTGTCCGCCCTCCCTCGGTCTCCTGACGCTCAACACCCTCACCGCCGCCGACTCGGTCATCATCCCCATCCAGTGTGAGTTCTACGCCCTGGAGGGTCTGAGTCAGCTCCTCAACACCATCCGCCTGGTCCAGCGGAGCCTCAACCCGGATCTGGATGTGGAGGGCGTGCTCCTGACCATGTACGACCGGCGTCTCAACCTCTCGCGGCAGGTGGCGGAGGAAGCGCGGGAGTACTTCGGAGCGAAAGTCTTCTCCACCGTGATTCCCCGGAACGTACGCCTGGCGGAGGCGCCCAGCTTCGGAAAGCCCATCGTGCTCTACGACGTGCTTTCTCAGGGAGCGCAGGCCTATCTTGCGCTGGCGCAAGAACTTGTGACCAGGCGGGAGCGGGCGGCGGCAGCCAGTGGAGCGGCGGGATGAGCCGCCGGGACCGTCTGGGCAAGGGCCTGGGGGCGCTCCTGGGGGAATACCTGGAGCCCCAGAGCAGCGAAGAAAAGGATCTGCGGTCGATACCGGTGAAGCGCGTGGTGCCGAACCCGCATCAGCCGCGCCGGGTCTTCACCGAGGAGGAGCTGAAGGAGCTGGCGGACTCCATCCGCGAGAACGGCCTCCTCCAGCCCCTGGTGGTACGTCCCGCTCCCCACCGCGAGGGGTGGTATGAACTCATCGCCGGTGAGCGCCGCCTCCGGGCCGTCACCAGCCTCGGGTGGACGGAGGTGCCGGCGGTGGTCCGCGAGGCCTCCGACGAGACCCTCCTGGTGCTGGCGATGGTGGAGAACCTGCAGCGCGAGGCACTCAATCCCATCGAAGAAGCGGAGGGATACAGGGCACTGCAGGAGCGGTTCAACCTCACACAGGGGGAGGTGGCCGCCGCCGTGGGGAAGGATCGGTCCACGGTGGCGAACCTGGTGCGTCTCCTGGGGCTGCCTCCGTCGGTGCGCCGCATGCTGGAGGACGGGACGCTCTCGCCGGGTCACGGCCGGGCCCTCCTGTCGGTGGGCGATCCGGGCCGGGTGCTGGAGCTGGCGCGCACCGCGGTTCGGGAGGGTTGGTCGGTCCGGGAGATGGAGCGACGGGCAGGATCGGGTGCCGGTGGGGCGAAGAAGAGGCGGCGAGGCGCAGCCAGGCGCGGCCCCGTGGTCTTGGCTCTGGAGGACGCGCTTCAGGAGTTCCTCAGCACCCGGGTCCAGCTCCGTCCGGCGCGTGGCGGCGGCGGGAGCGTCGAGATCCGCTACCACGGTCCGGAGGACTTCGAACGGATCTTCCAGCTCATCACCGGCCGCTCCGTCCAAGACGTGGTGGAGTGAGGCCGGCGGCGAGGGGCGCGTGAGTACGCTTCGAGCCCGGCTCCGGGAGGCGCTGCGGCGTCCGGTGACCATCATGGTGATCCCGGAGGACGGGGGGGAGAGTCGCTCCATCCGCCTCAGCGCCTTTCGCCTGCGGCTCCTCGCCGGCGTGGCGGCGCTGGTGATCATGGCCCTCGTATTGATGGCGGGAAGCTGGTGGTTCGTGGCGCGGCAGGCTGCCCGCGTCCCGGGGTTGGAGGCGCGCGCTTCCGCGGCGGAGGCGGAGGCCGCGAGGGTCCGGACGCTGGCGCTCCGGCTCCAGGACGTGGAGGAACGGTATCGCCGTCTTCGGTCTCTGTTCGGTTCGTCCCCCGCCGCCGAGGGCTCCGATATCTGGCTACCCCCTCCCCCTGGAGGGACCGGGGGGGAGACACCACTCCCTCCTCCCGGACCGTCCATTCCTTCGTCGTGGCCGCTGCCTGAGCGCGGTGTCATCACGCAGCACCTGCTGGAGGGCGCCGAGGGGGATCATCCCGGACTGGACGTGGCGGTGCCCACACACACGTACATTCTGGCTGCGGGTGGTGGCACCGTGGTGGATCTGGGGGAGGACGATATCTACGGGAAGTTCGTGATCCTGGACCACGGAGACGGGTACAGCACGCTGTACGCACACGCGTCCCTGCTCCTGGTGGAGCGGGGGCAGGAGGTCCGGGAGCGGGAGGTGATCGCGCTCACCGGCTCGACGGGCCGCTCGACGGCGCCGCATCTTCACTTCGAGGTGCTCAAGGACGGGGCGCCTGTGGATCCGCTCACGCTGGTGGCGCAGCCGCCCGCCTGACGGAGCCGTGACACGCACATCAGATCAGGACGGAGGCCATGGCACGCGATCGGGGAGGCAACGGGAGGCCGCCGGAGGCGGTCATCTCCATCATCGGACCCGGCATGCGGGTGGTGGGGGACTGCGAAACGGACGGGACGCTTCGCATCGAGGGCCGGGTGGAGGGGAGCGTCCGCGCCGGGAAGGCGGTGGTGGTGGGCAAGGACGGAGTGGTGTCCGGTGACATCTCCACGCAGGACGCGGTCGTCTCCGGCACGGTGAACGGGACGCTGGTGGCGGAATCCCGCCTGGAGCTCCAGTCCACCTCCCGGGTGGAGGGCGACGTACGGGCCCGCCGAATGCAACTGGAGGAGGGGGCCATCCTGAACGGCACCGTCATGATGGGTGACACCGCCGCCCGGCCGGCGGGTCGGGCCAGCGCCCCGGCCACCGCGGAAGCGGGCGCCGGGGGCGAGGGTGTCCCGGAGGAGGCTGAGCGGTAGCGTGCGCCGGAGCGGGTACCAGGCCGCCGCGAAGGGAGCGGCCCGGATCCGGAGACGTACGCGCAGCGTAAACAAACTTTTCCCCACTCTCGACGGTGGGGCGGTCCGTGGGTCGGATGTGTACCGCCAGTCCGCGGATCCTCAAGTCCGACAACGATTTCTGTCACCCGGGCCGTCCCGGAGACGCCACCGGCTTTCCACAGGCCCGGACGTTTTCCACACGCTTTCCACGCCGTCGCGCCCCGGAATCCCGAGAGGCTCATGAAACTAGAATCCCTGCTCCAATATCTGGATGAATACCTCGAGGTGGGCGAGGTGCCGGATTACCCCACTGCCCTCAACGGACTTCAGGTGGAGGGGAGCGCGGAGATCCAGCGGATCGCGGTGGCGGTGGACGCCTCGGAGGCGTCCATCCGGGCGGCGTGCGACGCCGGAGTGGATCTCCTGCTGGTCCACCACGGGCTCTTCTGGGACGGACTCCAGCCCCTCACCGGACGCCGGTTCAGGCGCATCCGGCCCCTGGTGGAGGCGGGTGTGGCGCTCTACAGCTGCCATCTCCCTCTGGACGGCCATCCGGAGGTGGGAAACGCCGCGGTTCTGGCGCGCCGCCTGGGGCTGACGGTGGAGGGACCGTTCGGGAGCTACCGCGACCACCCCATCGGGTGGTGGGGCCGCTACGACGAGCCGATGCCCCGGGAGGCCTTCGCCGAGACCGTGGCCCGCGTGGTGGGGACCGCACCCCACCGGATCTCCGGCGGGCCGGAGGAGGTGCGACGGGTGGGCGTGGTCACCGGCGGAGGCGGCTCCTTCATCGGGGAAGCCGCCGCCGCGGGGCTGGACACGCTGGTGACCGGTGAGGCCTCTCACCACGCCCACTTCGACGCGGTGGAGCTGGGCGTCAACGTGCTCCTGGCAGGGCACTACGCCACCGAGACCTTCGGCGTGCAGGCGCTCGCTCGGCACCTGGAGGAGCGCTTCGGCCTGGAGTGGATCTTCATCGACCAGCCCACGGGCCTGTAGGAGCCTGTCCCAGCGGGAGAGTGGGCCGCGCTGGGCGTGCCACGGCCCCGGATTCCAGGCGGCGCGTCGACGGCTCAGTTCCCGGCAGCTCCGGCCATCATCCGGTCGCGGGCGGCCTTGAACTCCTGACCCTCGTACCAGTTGGGCCACGCCTCGCTGTTGGCGATGTCCATGAGGGTGAGGAGCACCAGCGCTCCCTGCTGCACCGCGCCGTCGAAGACGAAGTCCTCGCGGAACTCATCCGAAGGGGCGTGATAGTGGTTGGCGGTGTAGTCCGCCTGGATGGAATCACCCCACCCCGGAGGCCGACCGCGGTAGCGGCGGCCGTGCTCCACGTAGAGTGACGGCACGCCGGCCTTGGCGAAGGGGAAGTGGTCGGAGCGGAAGAAGAAGCCCTTCTCCGGCTCGGCATCGGGCATGAGCGTCAGCCCCAGCTCGGCGGCGCGCGGCTCCACGAAAGCGCCCAGCTCACTACGCTCCGCACCCTGGACGATGGCGTCCTCGGTTTCCCCCCACAGGTTCGCCCCGTCCACGTTGATCTCCGCCACCGTACGGGAGAGCGGGTAGAGGGGGCTCTGCGCATACCACTGGGCGCCCAGGAGACCCTGCTCCTCGGCGGCGGTGGCGATGAAGAGCACCGAGCGCTCCGGCGGGGGACCAGCGGCCACGCGCTGCGCCAGCGCCATCAGGAGCGCGGTACCGGACGCGTTGTCGTACGCTCCGTTATAGATGGAATCGCCGTTCACCGGCTCCCCGATCCCGAAGTGATCGTAGTGCGACGTCACCGTGATCACCTCGTCGGGGCGCGCCGAACCCCGCACCAGCCCCACCACGTTGCTGGTATCCACCGTGCGGGTGGAGGCGGCCAGAGACGCATCCACCCGGATCCCGGTGGGACGAGCCCGAAAGCCCCGCCGGGCGGCCTCGGCCTTCAGCGCATCGAACTCCAGACCCGCCAGCCCCAGCAGCTCGCGGGCGGCATCGAGGGAGACCCAGCCAAGGATGGCGGGCGGCGCCGGGCTGTCGGGATCCGGAGGCAGAGAGAACTGCTCTCCCGACCAGCCTCCCCTCACCACGCTCCACGGATATCCGGCCGGCTCGGTCTCGTGCACGATGAGCGCGCCGAGGGCACCCTGTCGCGCAGCCTCCTCGTACTTGTAGGTCCATCGCCCGTAGTAGGTCATGGCGCGGCCGCCGAAGAGGTCGGGCTCCTGGGGAGGCGCGGGGGGGTCATTCACGAGCACCAGGAGGATCTTGCCGCGCGCGTCCACGCCCTCGAAGTCGTTCCAGTCGTTCTCCGGAGCGTCGATGCCGTACCCGGCGAAGACCAGCTCCCCGCTGGCGCGCGCCGACGTGGCGGTGGGGTCTCCGGCGTTCATCACGAACTCATCCAGATACTGCGGCGACACCTCGCCGCCGGGTCCCCGGAAGGTGAGGCGCACCGAAGCGGGATCGGTGGTGTTGCCCACCATGGGCACCGTCTGGAAGTACGAGCCCTCCGGCGCCTCGAGGCCGAAGGAGCGGAAGTGCTCGGCGATGTACTCGGCGGCCATGTCCCC
>WGEM01000175.1 GCA_015492755.1 Gemmatimonadota bacterium
GGAACGCCCTGGCGGCTGCCGGGCTGACGCTGTCCGTCCGCCTGGCGGCGGATCGATTCGCCGTCACCTCACCTCAACCCTACCCCTCCCATGAGTGAACCCCATCGAACCCTCGTTCCCGCGAAGGAGCGCCTCCGGGCGGCGGTGGTCCAGGCCCCCGGGGCGCCCTTCGACACGCCCCGGGCGCTGGCGGAGGTGCGGCGCCTCACCGCGGAGGCGGCAGCGGAGGGCGCCGGGCTGGTGCTCTTCCCCGAGGCGTACGTGGGAGGCTATCCCTGGGGCCTGGCCTTCGGTACCGCGGTGGGCGGGCGTTCCGAAGTGGGGCGGCGAACCTTCGGCCGCTACCACGCCGGCGCCATCGACGTGCCGGGTCCCGCCACGAAGGAGCTGGGCGAGGTGGCGGCGGAGGCGGGGGTGTACCTGGTGGTGGGGGTGATCGAACGCGACAGCACCTACAGCGGCGGGACACTCTTCTGCACACTCCTCTACTTCGGCCCCGACGGAACGCTGCTGGCGAAGCACCGGAAGCTGAAGCCCACCGCTGCGGAGCGGCTCATCTGGGGCGAGGGCGACGGGAGCACCCTCGCCGCCGTCCACACGCCGTACGGGGTGGTGGGTGGCCTCATCTGCTGGGAGAACTACATGCCGCTAGCCCGGATGGCCATGTACGCCAAGGGCGTCTCCATCTACCTGGCGCCCACCGCGGACGCCCGCGAGCGCTGGCAGTCCACCCTCCAGCACATCGCGCTGGAGGGCCGCTGCTTCGTCCTGGGGTGCAACCAGTACGTCACCAAGGAGATGGTCCCCGACGACCTGGAGATCCTCCACGAGCTGGAGGACTGGCCGGATCCGCTCTGCCGGGGCGGATCCGCCATCTACGGTCCGCTGGGCGAGCGTTTGGCCGGTCCGCTCTACGACGAGGCGGGCATCCTCTACGCCGATCTGGAGCTGGACGCCGTGGCCCGGAGCCGTTTCGACTTCGACGTCACGGGTCACTACGCCCGGCCGGACGTCTTCCGCCTGGAGGTGGACGAGTCCGAGCATCCGCCCGTGGGATGACCTGCACAGGTATTCTGTCCTGGTGTATAATCATGCATATTCCACCCTTTCGCACCCCACCCACGGCCGGGGTCAACGCCCCGGAGGACGGATCATGACCACGCAGACGATGGGTCGCACGCAGCAGTTTCTGGAGGAGGTGGAGCGCTACAGCGCCCACAACTACCACCCCCTTCCGGTGGTGCTGGTTCGCGGGGAGGGGTCGTGGGTGTGGGACGTGGAGGGCCGCCGCTATCTGGACTGCCTCAGCGCCTATTCGGCCCTGAACCAGGGGCACCGCCATCCCCGCATCGTTCATGCGGCGCGGGACCAGCTCGATCGCCTCACGCTCACGTCGCGGGCGTTCCACAACGACCGGATGGGGCCCTTCCTGCGCCTCCTCTGCGAGACCACCGGGTTCGAGAAAGCGCTCCCTATGAACACCGGCGCCGAGGCGGTGGAGACCGCCATCAAGATGGTCCGGAAGTGGGGCTACCAGGTGAAGGGCGTCCCCGACGGGAAGGCGGAAATCATCGTCTGTGAGAACAACTTCCACGGGCGCACCACCACCATCGTGGGATTCAGCTCCGAGGCGCAGTACCGTGAGGGCTTCGGTCCCTTCACCCCGGGCTTCGTCCTGATTCCGTACGGCGACGCCGAGGCCCTGGAGGCGGCCATCACCGAGCACACCGTGGGCTTCCTGGTGGAGCCGCTGCAAGGAGAAGGGGGCGTGGTGGTGCCGCCTGAGGGCTTCCTCCAGCGGGCCCGCGAGATCTGCACCCACCACGGTGTGGCGTTCATGGCCGACGAGATCCAGACGGGTCTCGGTCGCACCGGCCGGATGTTCTGTTGCGATTGGGAGGACGTGCGGCCCGACGTGCTCATCGTGGGCAAGGCGTTGGGTGGGGGTGTCTACCCCGTGTCCGCGGCCCTCGCCGACGCGGAGTACATGGATGTCTTCCGGCCCGGGGACCACGGCTCCACCTTCGGAGGCAATCCCCTGGGCGCCGCGGTGGGTGAGGCCTCCCTCCAGGTGATCCTCGACGAGGGCCTGGCGGAGCGGAGCGCCGAGCTGGGCGCCTGGTTCATGGACCGCCTCCGCGCCATCGATTCACCCCACGTGGAGGAGGTCCGGGGCAGAGGCCTCATGATCGGCGTGGTCGTCAAGGAGTCCAGCGGCACGGCGCGGCCCTTCTGTGAGGCGCTTCAGGAGCGGGGTATCCTGGCCAAGGAGACGCACCACCAGGTGATCCGATTCGCACCGCCGCTCAACATCGCCCGCGAAGACCTGGAGTGGGCGCTGGAGCACATCGAGGCGGTACTTACCGCCTGAGGTGCACCCGGGCCCCTCTGCTCACCACTCGATGGTGCCCTGCTTGGAGGTGTCGATCTCCCGGCCCCGCCCGTCGCCCAGGAGGACCTCCTCGATCTGCTCGTAGAGGAAAGCGCGCGCCTGGCGGTCGCGGGGATCGAGACCGTAGTGGTTGATGAGCAGCGTCTGGTGCTGCAGCCACTCCTGCCAGCATCCGGCGCAGATCTCCGCCTGGATGCGTTCGCCGAGATCCGTTTTGAAGGGTGGCGCCTCCAGCGCGGGCGCGCCCTCGCCGCAACGCCGGCAGGTGATGGTGGGAGCGGTCATGGTGATATCTTGAGGGGATCGTTCGGTGTGTGGGCCTGTACCCGCGGGCCGTCCGGCGGATCCCTGGAAGGGTTCTCCCGGCGGCACGGGGTACCCGGCCCCGGCACCGTACCCGTGTCCGCATCCGACAGGAGGGTTCCGTGCCCCGCACGGTGTTTGCCGGTACCGGCTATTACGTTCCCGAGCGCGTCATCACCAACCACGATCTCACGCAGTGGATGGACACCTCCGACGAGTGGATCGTGGAGCGCACGGGCATCCGCGAGCGGCGTTGGGTTCCGGAAGGGATGACCGGGGCCGAGATGGCCAGGAGAGCCTCCCTGATGGCGCTGGAGGAGGCCGGCATGGAGCCCGGCGACATCGACGCCATCGTCCTGGGCACGCTGAGCCCCGACGTCTTCTTTCCCGGCACGGGCGTCTACCTCCAGAAGGAGCTGGGCATCCCCGGGGTACCGGCGCTGGACGTGCGGGCTCAGTGCTCCGGGTTCGTCTACGGGCTTTCCGTGGCGGACGCGTGGATCCGAGCCGGACAGTACCGCACCATCCTTCTGGTGGGGGTGGAGATTCAGTCCACCGGGCTGGACATCTCCACCCGGGGCCGGGACCTCGCGGTGCTCTTCGGCGACGGGGCGGGGGCGGCGGTCCTGGTGGCCGGCGACGACGACGCGCGGGGCGTCCTCTCCACCCACATCCACGCCGACGGCCGCTACGCCGAGATGCTCTGGGGCGAGTGCGGATCGTCGCGGAAGCACCCGCGAATCACCTGTGAAGACATCGAGGCGGGGCGCCACTATCCGAAGATGGAGGGGCGCGAGGTCTTCAAGCACGCGGTGACGCGCATGCCGGAGGCGGTGCTGGAGGCACTGGACGCCAACGGGCTCACCACCGCCGACATCGACGTGCTGGTGCCGCATCAGGCGAACCTCCGCATCTCGCAGATGGTCCAACGGAGGCTGGGCCTGAGGGACGACCAGGTGGTGAACAACATCCAGCGGTACGGGAACACCACCGCGGCCACCATCCCCATTGCGCTGGCCGAGGCGGTGCGGGAGGGGCGCATCCAGCGGGGACACCTGGTGGCACTGGCCGCGTTCGGATCGGGCTTCACCTGGGGTTCCGCCATCATCCGCTGGTGAGGTGGCGCGCACCGGGCTGCGCGCACCACCCAACCGTGGACGATGGAGCCGCCCTCAGCTAACTTTTCAGGCTACCTGATTCACCTGACCCCATGGATGTATGGCGCTCACGAAGAAGCAACTGGCCCACCTGGAGCAACGGCTCCTGGAAGAACGCGCCCGCGCGCTGAAGGCGTTGGGCCTCTTCGACGAGATGGCGAAGGCCGACCGCGAGTCCGGCGACTCCGATCTGTCGGTCTACACCGATCACATGGCCGACCAGGGAACCGAGGCCATGGAGCGGGAGAAGGCGGCCGTCTTCGCCACGAAGGAGGGGCGCTACCTCTACCGGATCGAAGAGGCGCTGCGGCGGCTCTACAACGATCCCAAGAACTTCGGGAAGTGCCACACCTGTGGTGCCGACGTGGGCTTCGAGCGACTGGACGCGCTTCCGCACGCGCGCTACTGCATCGAGTGCAAGAAGAAGGAGGAGTCGGCGGCTTGAGCGCCTGACCCGGACGGCTTCCGGGCCGTCGCTCCGGTTCAGCCGTCGGCCTTCCGCACCGCCTCCAGAACGGGCCGGCCCAGCAGCTCGATCTGCCACTCCCTGAGCCCCGCCGCTCGCAGCTCCTCCTCGCGGGTGGGGCGCGCGCGCGCCAGCTCGAGGATGGCGGCGTTACTCAGGAGCGCCCCGCGTCCGATCCCCAGCTCTCCGGCCACGCGATTCCGGATGGCCTTGATGGTGTCCGAGAGCGCTTCCTCCTCGGGTGTGGGACGCCCGGGCCCCCCCCGCGGTCGCTTGGGGTAGCCCGAGAGTTCGGATTCCGGGAGCGCGTCCACCGCCGTGAGGCGCGCCACCAGATCCTCGCCCTCGGGCGAGTCCGCCATCCTACGGGGAAAGCCTTTGACCGCCTTGAGGTCCCGCGGGTCACGCACGCCGGTGAGGACAGCGTGCACCAACGGGGCGTCGCTCACCACGCGGAACGGCGCCCGATCCAGGCGCCGCGCCACCTCGTCTCGCCACTCGAGCGCGGTGCGCAGCGCGTGAACCGTGCGCGGAGCAAGATCGCGCGCGCCCTTGATGCGCGTCACCGGGTCCACGGTCTCGCCAGGCTCCGGCGCGTCGTAGACCGACGCCTCCAGCGCGCGGCACTCCTCCTCCACCCATGCCAGGCGACCCTTGGCCTCCAGCTCCTCTACCAGTCGATCCGCGAGGGCCAGGAGGTAGCGCGTGTCGTCGGCGGCGTATTCCAGCATTTCGTCGGAGAGCGGCCGCTTCGCCCAGTCGGCCTTCTGGTGTTTCTTGGAGAGCTTTACGCCCAGGTACCGCTCCAGGAGGGATGCCAGGCCCACCCCTTCGATCCCCAGCAAGGTGGCGGCCACCTGGGTGTCGAAGAGCCCGCGGAGCCGGATGTCCAGATCTCGTTTGAGGAGCCTGAGATCGAAGGCCGCGCCGTGCATGACCACTGTGGTGGAGGCGTCTTCCAGCGCCGGGCGGAGAAGTTCCCGCGGCTCGCACGCCAGGGGGTCGACGATGTAGGTGTCCGCGGGCGTGGTGACCTGGATCAGGCAGAGGCGATCGCTGTAGCGGTGGAAACCCGCTGCTTCGCAGTCCAGCGCGAGGCGCCCCGAAGACGCGAGATCCTCCCTCAGGCGGCTGGCTTCGGGGCTCGTGACGTCGCGAACGGCGATGAAGGTCATCGGAGGTGGATCAGGGGTTGTGGCGCGTGTTCGGAATGCCGGCGCAGCTTCGCCGAGCGCCCAAAGAAAGCCGAGGCGCTGTCCCTGCGCTACCCCGGAGGTGTTGCCCCGCGATGCCGGCGCGAACACAATTCGCGTGCTCCGCCCCGCTGCCGGTCGGCGGCGCCGGAGATCCCGTACCTCTGCCGAGACCGCACGGAAGGCCGCATGCTGCGTACCAAAGTCGTCTGTACCCTCGGGCCCTCCAGCGCCCATCCCGACACCGTCCGCGCCATGGTGGACGGAGGCATGGACCTGGCGCGGATCAACATGTCGCACGGCACCAGAGACGACCACCGGGCCTCCATCGCCGCCGTGCGGGAGGCGTCCCGGGCAGCCGGACGTCCGGTGGGCGTGATGGTGGATCTCTCGGGCCCCAAGATCCGGGTGGGCGAGCTTCCCGAGCCCATGACCCTGCGCGAAGGCGATGTGGTGGTGATGGCGCCTCAGGAGGTGGCGCGGCCCGGGGAGATCCCCACCACCTACGCCCCCCTCGCGGAAGAGATCGAGGAGGGCGACGTGGTGCTACTGGACGACGGGATGCTGGAGCTCCGGTGCGTCGGCACCGACGGTGTGCGCACGCGTCTGGAGGTGGTACGCGGAGGCGTGCTCAAGCCGCGCAAGGGCATCAATCTGCCGCTGGTGAACGTGCGTGCCCCCTCCCTCACCGAGAAGGACCTCTCGGATCTGGAGTTCGCCCTGGAGGAGGGCGCCGAGTACATCGCGCTCTCCTTCGTGCGGCGGGCCGAGGACGTGGTGGATCTGAAGGGAAGGGTGGGCGGACGCGCGCTGGTGGTCTCCAAGATCGAGAAGGTGCAGGCGCTCCGGAACATCGAGGAGATCCTCGCCGAGACCGACGCCGTGATGGTGGCTCGGGGCGATCTGGGTGTGGAACTCCCCTTCGAGCGGGTGCCCCTGGCGCAGAAGCGGATCATCCAGCTGGCGAACTTCTACGCGCGCCCGGTGATTACCGCCACGCAGATGCTGGAGTCCATGATCGAACACCAGCGGCCCACGCGGGCGGAGGCCTCCGACGTGGCCAACGCCATCCTGGACGGGACCGACGCGGTGATGCTTTCCGGGGAGACGGCGGTGGGGAAGTATCCGCTGGAGGCGCTGCGGGCCATCGTGGCCATCGGGACCGAGATCGAACGTTCGGGCTTCCTGGAGCGGGGGCCCCGCTACCTCACCCACCCGGGGCTCTACTCCCGCGGCGGAGCCTCTCCCCGGGAGCACGCGGTGGCCGCCGCCACCGTGGACGCGGTACGGCGCGTCGGCGCGCCCGCCATCATCGTCCTCACCCGCTCCGGGTTCTCCGCCCGCCTGGTGTCGTCGTACCGGCCGGCGGTCCCCATCTTCGCCGTCACGCCGGACCCCCACACGCACCGGCAGCTGGGGGCGGTGTGGGGGGTGCGGCCGGTGCTGGCCGAGCGCGTGGAGATGTCGTACGAGCGGCAGGCGGACTTCGGTCGGCGTGCCGTCATCGAGAGCGGCGTCGGAGAGCCGGGGGCATCGGTCCCCGTCACCGCGGGCTTCCCCTTCTACGAGTCCGGGACCACTAACACCATGCGCCTGGAGCGGCTCTGATGCGGACGCGCCGGCGTCGGCCCTCGGGGGCGTGGGCCGGGCCTCCGGAGCGGGAGGGTGGCGGGTGCGGCTGACCTTCCTGGGCACGGGGACGTCCTTCGGCGTCCCCGTCGTGGGGTGTGACTGCCGTGCCTGCACGTCGGCCGACCCCCGGGACCGCCGCACCCGACACGGTGCCCTGGTGGAGCTGGACGGGGGAACGCTCCTGGTGGACACGCCTCAGGAGCTGCGCCTGCAGCTCCTGGCCGCCGGCGCGTCCACCGTCGATGCGGTGTGGTTCACCCATCTCCATGCCGATCACGTCTACGGGATCGACGACCTCCGCGTCTTCTCGGTACGCCGCCGTGCGCCTCTTCCGGCCTACGTGTCCGAGGAGCACCGGCGGGGCCTGGAGACCCATTTCGCGTACATCTTCGACGCCTCGGTGGAGGCTGCACCGGGAAGCTCCATCCCGAAGATGGAGGTCCACACCTTCCGCCACGCGGAACCGGTGCGGGTGCTGGGCCACGAGGTGGTGCCTCTCAGGGTTCCCCACGGACCGGGGTCCGCGTACGGGTTCCGCGTCGGCGGCCTGGGGTACGTCACCGACGGGAAGGCGCTCCCCCCCGACGTGATGGACCTTCTTCGCGGCGTGGACGTACTTGTGCTGAACGCCCTGTGGTTCGGCAACCCGCACCCGGCGCACTTCAGCGTCGAGGAGGCCGTGGAGGCCGCGCGGGCCGTCGGTGCGGGGCGGACCTATCTCACGCATCTCACGCACCGGGTGACGCATGCCGAGCTGGAGGAGCGTCTCCCGGCGAACGTGATGCCCGCGTACGACGGACTCTCGGTGGAGGTGACTTCGTGACCGCCGTGCGGATCGACGTCGGAAATCTCATGGCGCCGAGGCTGGCGGGTGGCGTGGAGCCGCAGCGTCTTCGCGGTGAACTCTCCGACACCTTCCGCGCCGCGTTCGCCGAGATGGAGCGTCGCAGGGAGGCCGGCGAGCTCGGTTTCCTGGACCTCCCCTACCGCACGGAACTCGTGCGGGAAGTGACCGCCGTGGCGGACGGTTTCGGGCAGTGGTTCGAGGACGTTGCGGTCCTGGGCATCGGCGGGTCGGGGCTGGGCGCGGAATCACTCCGGGACGCGCTCCTGGGGCCTTACTGGAATGCCATGAGCGACGAGGAGCGGGACCACTATCCCCGGCTCCACATCCTGGACAACCCTGATCCCCATACCTTCCGGGGGCTCATGGCTCGGTTGGACCCTGCGCGCACGCTCTTCAACGTGGTGAGTAAATCCGGCGCCACCGCCGAGACCATGGCGCTCTATCTCGCCGTGCGGGACCGCCTCGATGAGTCTGTGGGTCCGGACAAGGCGCGCGGCCACCTCCTCTTCACCACCGACCACCGCCGGGGAGCGCTTCGCCGCATCGGTGAGGAGGAGGGCATTCCCATGCTGCCGGTCCCGGAAAACGTGGGAGGGCGCTTCTCGGTGCTCTCCCCCGTGGGTCTCCTGCCGGCAGCCGTGACGGGCGTGGACGTGGACGCGCTGCTGGCCGGCGCCGCGGCGATGGAGCAGCGCTGTCGAGAGCCGGAGCTCCTGGAAAACCCCGCCGGACTCCTGGCCACGCTCCTGTACGACGCGGAGGTGCGCGGCGGGCGGCCCATCCATGTGCTCATGCCGTACGCCGACCGCCTCCGCACGCTGACGTTCTGGTTCCAGCAGCTCTGGGCGGAGAGTCTGGGGAAGAAGCGGCGCGCCGACGGGAGCGCCCACATCCACGGTCCCACCCCGGTGGCGGCCCTGGGTGCCGTGGACCAGCACTCTCTCCTCCAGCTCTTCGTGGAGGGTCCCCCGGACAAGGTCATTCTCTTCATGGAGGTGGAGGACCACGGGCAGGAGGTGCCCATTCCCGTGCGGCATCCCGACGTGCCGGAGGTGGCCTATCTGGGCGGCCACACGCTGGAGGGACTCCTCCACACCGAACGCCGCGCCACCGCGGAGGCGCTCCGGCGGGAGGGACGGCCCAACGCCACCGTCCTCGTGCCCACCATCGACGCGCATGCCATGGGCCAGCTCTACATGTTCTTCCAGATGGCTACGGTCCTGGCGGGTGCGCTGTACGACGTCGACCCTCTCGACCAGCCCGGGGTAGAACTGGGAAAACAACTCACCTACGGGCTCATGGGAAGGGAGGGGGTGGAGGTGCCGGAGATCCCCGACCCCGATCCCGAGTGGGTCGTCTGACGGATCGTCGCCCGCCGCCCGCGGCGAGGCGCTAACTTGAGCATTGAGACACACCGCCCGGTGGTGCGGTGGCAGCCAGGGAGGAAGACCATGCGAGACCGAGACGAACAGGCCTACATCGTCATCGAGCGCGACAGCGGAGGGGGCATCGGCTCCTTCGTTCTGGGCGCGCTGGTGGGTGCGGGCCTCGCCCTCCTCTTCGCGCCGAAGTCGGGCGCCGAGACGCAGGAGGAACTGAAGGAACGCGCCCGCCAGCTCCGCGAGGCGGCGGAGGAGCGGGTCCGTGAGGCCCAGCGGCAGCTCGAGGAGCGCCTCGACGCCGCTCGTGAGGGTGTCCAGGAGCGCTTCGAGACCGTGAAGGAGGCCGTGGACGCCGGTCGTCAGGCGGCGCTGGAGGCCCGCAAGGAGCTGGAGCACAAGCTGGAGACCTCCAAGGCGGCCTACAAGGCGGGCGTCGAGGCCGCCAAAGAGGTTCTCGAGGAGGGCGACGAAACGGAGGCCGAGGCCTCCTGACGCTCGGACTGGCCCGACACGCCGGATCCAGCGGCGCGCGCCCCTACTCGCAGCGGCGCCTGTACCGGGTCCGCGAGTTCCTGCGCCGGCTATGGGAGAAGTCGTTGGATGACGACATCTTCTTCATGGCCGGCGCCATCGCGTTCAACGTGGTGGTGGCCATCGTCCCGCTCCTCATCCTGGGGATCGGTGTGGCGGGGTTCGTACTCTCCGCCCGCTTCGGCGACCCCACGGAAGCGGTCCTGGCCCTCGTGGCGGAGCAGTTCCCGGAGGCGCGTGAGGGGGTGGTGGCCTCCGAAGCCCTCCGCCGCCCCATCCAGCGTCTGCTGGAAGAGCGGTCGGGCTTCACCCTCCTGGGCGCGGTGGCGTTCGTGTGGCTGGGTACGCGCCTGGTGGCGTCGCTCCGCATCGCCCTTCGCGAGATCTTCGACATCGGCCGCCAGCGCGGCATCGTCGAGGGCAAGCTCTTCGACGTGGCGGCGGTGGTGGTGGGGATCGCCCTCCTGACCGTGAACCTCGGCGTCACGGTGGCGCTGGAGACGGGACTCAGTTGGGGCGGAGCTCGCCTGGGGCTCGGGCCCACCACGCTCTCGGCTGCGGAGCGGACCCTGGGCGTGGTGGTGTCCTACGGCTCCATCTGGGTCCTCTTCGTGGTGGCGTATCGCTACGTTCCGGCGCGCCGGATTGCGTGGCGCACCACACTGGTGGCGGCCACCTTCGCGGCGGTGTGCCACGAGGCCATGAAATGGACCTTCTCGTGGTACGCCACGGATCTGGCGAACTACGGCTCCACCTACGGGAGCCTGGCGGCGGTGGCGGTGCTCTTCTTCTGGATCTATTACGGTGCGGTCGTGTTTATCCTGGGAGGCGAAGTGGGTCAGGTCTACACCATGCGGAGGGCCGTCCGGATTGCGTGGGGAGACCTTCCGCCCACCCCGGAGAGCCACGGGTCGCAGGAGTCCGACGAGCGATGAACTGGATGAGGGGCGCGTTGGTGGGGGGCCTGATCATACCCGGCGTGACGGCCGCCGGCGTCTCCGCGCAGCCGGTGGAGACGTTTCGCGTCGAGGCTACGCCGCGGGAGATCGTCCTGGACGAGCCGCTGGTGGATCATGAGGGGCGCTACGTGGTGGTCCACCTGGCGGAGAACCGGGTGTTCGTGTTCCAGGGCAGACGCGCCATCTGGTCGGCCCCGGCGGGAACCGGGACGGGTTTTCGCCTTGCGACGGGTGAGCACGACTGGAAATTCTCCACCCCCCGCGGCCTGTTCCGGGTGCGGCGGGCGGAGAAGGATCCGCTCTGGGAGGCTCCCGACTGGTACTACGTGGAGCGTGGTCTCCCCATCCCTCCCGCCGACGACCCGGCGAGGGTGATGCGGGGAATCATGGGCAACACCGCCATCTTCCTGGGAGACGGCATCGCCATCCACGGCACCGACCGTCCCGAACTCCTCCTGAACCCCGACCCCGAGGCGAGGCGCGTCTCTCACGGGTGCATCCGGCTCACCAACGAAGCCGCCCGCACGTTGATGCACATGGTGGACGTGGGCACGCCCGTGCTCATCTTCTGAGCATGGATCAGGCACGGAAGGTCGTGGCGCGCAACAGGAAGGCCCGCCACGAATACGAGATTCTGGAAACGCTGGAAGCGGGAATCGAGCTCAAGGGTCCCGAGGTGAAATCGCTGCGGGCCGGCCAGGTGTCCTTCCAGGACGCCCACGCCCGCGTGGAGGGCGGCGAAGTGTGGCTGTACAACCTCCACATCAGCCCCTACGAGCAGGCCAACCGCTTCAACGTCGATCCCCTCCGCCGCCGAAAGCTCCTCCTGCACCGGGACGAAATCCGCCGCCTGGTGGGGAAGGTGGAGGAGAAGGGGCTGACGCTCATTCCGCTGGAGGTTTACTTCGTGCGGGGGTACGCGAAGGTGGCCCTGGCGGTGGCACGGGGCAAGAAGCTTCACGACAAGAGAGAGGCGCTCAAGCGGCGGCAGCAGGAGCTCGAGGCGAAGCGCGCCATGGAGCGTGGCCGATGAGTGGGACGAAGCGCTGGCGGCGCCCGGCCCCCGCTCGGACGTGGACGACGCTCATGCTGTGGGGCGTGATGTGTGCCACGGGCTCCCAGCTCCGCGGACAGACGGCCAACAGCGGGCTCACGCTGGTCTGGGCCGACGGGACCCGCGACACCGTGCCCGTTTCGCGGGAGATGGGGTATGCGGCGGCGCCGGTGGAGGTGCTGGAGCGGCTCGGCTGGAACGTGCAGAGCGCCGGTCTCCTCACCGCAGCGGGTGGACCGGAGGGGGTGGTGCTCACGATGCGCCCCGCCACTCCGGTGGTGCGGTGGGGGGAGGAGTTCGTGCAGCTGGCGGACGCGCCGTACCTGGCGGACGGACGCCTCTGGGTTCCGCTCCAGCTGGTGGTGGACGAGCTCCCCGGCAGACTGCCGGACCTGTACGCCTACGATCCATCCGCCGGGGCGCTGCGCGCCGCGGATCCCGACGCCGTCCGGGCCGTCGCGGCCCTTCCCGAACTCCCCGCACCCGCGGGGGACGACCGCGCCGCGGGGCCGGATGAGGACGCGCAACCCGCCGAAGCCCCCCCGGCTGCAGCGGCCGTAACGCCCGCGGAGAGGGCGCCCGCGTCCCCCGAGCCGGCGGCCGAGCCGATGAGCAGACTGGTGATCATCGACGCGGGTCACGGGGGCGGAGATCCGGGCGCGCTTGGTCGAGGGGGCGTTCGGGAAAGGACGTAGCGCTGGGGATCGCTTGGATCATGGCGGATCTGCTTCGCCGCGAGCCGGGGATCGAGGTCCGTCTCACCCGGGAAGACGACACCTTCGTCCCCATCTGGGATCGGGGCGAGCTGGCAACCCGTTGGAAGGGCGACCGCCCGGCGGTGTTCATCTCCATCCACGCCAACTCACTCCCCGGTCGGCGTTCGGTGAACGGATTCGAGACGTACTTCCTCTCCGAAGCCCGCACCGATCACGAGCGCCGCGTGGCCGCCATCGAGAACGCCCCCCTTCAGCTCCAGGAGCAGGGTGTGGACCCGGACGAGGAACCGGACCTGGGTTTCATCCTGGGTGACCTCCGGAACCTTGATCACCAGCACTGGTCGGCGCTCCTGGCGGAGTACGTGCAGGAGGAGCTGAGCGAGTTCCATCCGGGCCCCGACCGCGGCGTAAAGCAGGCACCTCTGGCGGTGCTCACCAATGCGCTCATGCCGGCGGTTCTGGTGGAGGTGGGCTTCATCTCCAACGAGGAGGAGGCGCTCCTCATGGCGCAGAGGGAGTTTCAGGACGAGGCGGCCCGGGCCATTGCCCGTGCGGTCCTTCGCTTCTTCCAGCGGTATCCGCCGGGCTCCGAGGGCGGGCCGTTCGACGGAGTCCCCCGCGACGAGGATCGCTGAGGGTGCGGGCGTCGCGGGCGGTTCCGGCCCTCCTGGCGCTGGCGGCGGGATGCGTGTACTACAACGCGATCTACAACGCCCAGGAGGCTTTCCAGCGGGGTGAGACCCTCCGGAGGGCCGGGCGCCACGACATGGCCCGTGCCGCGTACGCCGACGTGGTGCGCAAGGCCGCGGCGGGATACAGGAAGGAGCCCGACGGCCCCTGGGCGTCGGAAGCGCTGTACCTCCTTGGCCGCGCGCGGCTGCGGTTGGGAGAGGTGGAGGCCGCGAGGGAGGCGCTGGACGAGGCCGCGGCGCAGACGACGGACGAGGTGCTCCGGCACCGGATTCTCGTCTACCTGGCGCTGGCCGAAGAGCAGCAGGGTGAGCGCGAGCGCGCGCTCCAGACGGTGAACGAGGCGCTGCGTGTGCTCCGCGACGGGCCGGAGCTGGCCGAGGGGCACCTTCTCCGCGGACGCATTCTCCTCTCCGAAGGCCACGCCGACACCGGGTGGTGGGACCTGGACCGGGCTGCCGAGGCGCACCCGGCCTATCGGGTGGACGCCGCCCTCGAGACGCTGCGTTGGGCGGTGCGGTACCACCGACGGGAACGGGCGCGCCAGGCCATCGCGAGCCTCGCCGCCGCCGGCGGGGACGGCGTCGTTCTGGGACGCCTGGAGCCGGTGGTGCATGATGCCGCACGGGCCTGGGGTGTGACGCGGGCGGGGGAGCTCCTGGCGGCAGCCGACTCCGCTGGCTGGGACCGGGAGGTACGCGCGCGCCTGCGACTCCTGCGGGCGGAGTTCGCCGCGGCGGCAGGCGACACCGCCACCGCCCGGGCGCTGGCGAGACAGGTGGCGGAAGAAGCGGGCGAAGAGGGGGTCCGGGCGCGCGTGTGGCTGGCCCGGCTCAGCCTCCTCTCCGTGCGGGATCTGGCCGGACTCGGGCGCGTACGCGCCGTGCTCCTTCCGGCGCAGGGTGCGCCCGCCGCCGACACGCTACTGGAGGCCCTGGCAAGAACCGAGACGCTGGCCGGGATGGGACCCGACGAGCCGCTGGCGTTCTTCGTGGCGGGTGAGGTGGCGCGCGACCGGCTGCGGGCCCCCGTGCTGGCGCGCGGTCTCTTCCTGGCGTTCGCCGACGCCGCACCGGACACGCCGTGGGCGCCGAAGGCCCTCCTCGCCGCACTGGAGGTGAGCCCGACAGAAGGGGATCGAGCCTGGATCAGGGGACGGCTGGAGCCGTACCGCGACAATCCTTACGTTCTGGCCGCCCGGGGTGTGCCGGCCCCGGGATTCGAAACGCTGGAGGAGGAACTGGCCTTGCTCATGCGTCGCTTTCTTCAGCGATCCCCCGCCGAGCCTGGAAACGCCCGCCGTGGACCTTGAGGTGCACGCGCTGGGGGTTCGCTTCCAGAACCCCGTGCTCCTGGCCGCCGGTACCTGCGGGTTCGGTCAGGAAGTGGAAGACGTCATCGACCTGGAGCGCCTTGGCGGCTTCGTCACCAAGTCGGTGACGGTGGAGCCGCGCGCCGGGAACCCGGCGCCTCGGGTCACCGAATTTGGAGCGGGCATGCTGAACTCCGTGGGGCTCGCCAACCCCGGGCTGGTGGCGGTCCGGGAACGAAAGCTTCCCTGGATCGCGCGGCATGTCCGCCGCGCCCGGGTTCTGGTGAGTCTCGCGGGTCACACGCCGGAGGAATACTTCACCCTCGTGGAGGGACTGGACGGGGCCGACGGGTTCGTGGGCTTCGAGGTGAATCTCTCGTGCCCCAACGACCGCCGCCGGGACGGGCCGCCCTTCGCGCTGGACCCGGACGCGGTGGCAGAGATCGTGGCGGGATGCCGGGCCCGCACCCGGCGTCCGTTGGTGGCCAAGCTCGCCCCGAACGATCCCCGACTGGCTCGCACCGCCCGGACGGCGTGCGACGCGGGTGCGGATGCGCTCACGCTGGTCAACACGGTGCCGGGGCTGATGCTGGACCCACGCCGGGGGCGACCGGCACTGGGCGCCGGTGCCGGTGGTGTGAGCGGACCCGCGCTGCTTCCCGTGGGGCTGCGCGCCGTGGCGAACGCGCGGAGCGCCGTGGACGTGCCCATCTTCGGGGTGGGCGGGATCACCGGCGCCGCAGACGCCGTGCGGTACGCGCAGGCAGGGGCGGACCTGGTCCAGGTGGGCACCGTCTCGTTCGCCGACCCCCGCGCCGCCCAGCGCATCGTGCGGGACCTGGAGCGGTGGCCGGAGGCATCCGCATGGTGTGAGCTGGGACCGCGGCGCGGCCGGAGCGGAGAGGAGGCGGACGGATGAGCGAGGTCATCGTGGCGCTGGACGTGCCGGAGCTGGACGACGCGCTGTCGCTGGTCCGGTCCCTGGGGGACGACGCCACCTTCTACAAGGTGGGACTCGAACTCTACACCGCCGCCGGCCCCGATTCGGTCCATGCGCTGCGGAACGAGGGAAAGCGGGTTTTCCTGGATCTCAAGCTGCACGACATCCCCAACACGGTGGCTCGGGCCACCGAGCGGGCGGGTGCGCTGGGGGTGGAGCTCCTCACGGTGCACGTCACGGGGGGCGCGCGCATGCTGAGTGCGGCCCGGGAGGCCGCGCCGGACGGCTTGCGCCTCCTGGGCGTCACGCTCCTCACGTCCATGGCTGTGGCGGACGTGGAGGAAGTGTGGGGGAGGGAACTCCGCTCCGTCCGCGACGAGGTGGCCCGCCTGACCCAGGTGGCCCTGGAGCACGGCCTGCAGGGGGTGGTGGCTTCGGCCACCGAGGCGGCATGGATCCGCGCGAGAGTTCCTGACACCTTTCTCG
>WGEM01000176.1 GCA_015492755.1 Gemmatimonadota bacterium
ACCCGCTGCTGCGGTGCCTCCGGGGCCGCGCGGGCCTCCGTCCCGGGGACGTCCTCGTGCGGATGGGAGGTGTTGAGGCGCGAGACTTCGCACGCCCGGACCGCGCGCTCGGCGGGCATGGACACCCGCGTGGTGGTGGCGTCGGTGGCGCCGGGCGGGCCCGCCGAGCGCGCGGGCCTCCGTCCCGGGGACGTCCTCGTGCGGATGGGAGGTGTTGAGGCGCGAGACTTCGCACGCCCGGACCGCGCGCCCATCCTCCGGGCCGGTGAGCCGGTACGCATTGCCTTCCGGCGGGGGGACACCACCCACGAGGTGGAGGTGGTACCGGAGGCCCGCGCGGCCCCGGAGGCACCGCAGCAGCGGGTGACGCTGGTCTTCGAGGCCGACTCCATGGTGGCCACCGTGTCGCGTGCCATCGACTCCCTCCGTACGGTGCTCCTGGCGCGCGCCGGCCCCGCGACGACGCCCGTCGGGCTCCTGCTCCCCGACAGTGGGGCGCCCGACGCGGACAGCATCCGCACGCTCCTGGTGGAGCTGGACGTGCGCATTCCTTACGAGCTGGGCCTCTTCGTGGAGGGGGAGCGCTTCCGCTCGCTCCGTGGCGAGCTGGACGCGCTGCGGCGCGACATGGAGCTTGTCCGTCGCGAGTTGGCCACCCGCGCCGGCGCGGATCCGTCGGCCAGGCAGCACCTCCGCGCGCGCCTGGCGGAGCTGGCACGCGCCTCCGAGGCGCTCCGCCGCAGGATTTCGGAGGCGGCTCGCCGCGCCGCGGCGTCCCACGCGGAGGTTGTCGCCGGCCGGAGTGAAGGCGCGCCGGCGCCCCCACCGCGGCGTTTTTCACCGCTGGCACCCTATCTGCTGGGGCAGAACCGGGTGGCCGGCGCCGAAGTCGTGGATCTGGAACCCGAGCTTGCCGCCTACTTCGGGGTGGGGGGCGGGGTGCTGGTGGTGAGCGTTCCACCGGGTACCCCGGCCAGCGCCGCAGGCCTGCGCCCCGGCGACGTGGTGACGCAGGCGGCGACCTTCGACATCGAGTCGGTGGAGGACCTGCGCCTGGCGCTGAGTCGTGCCGAGTCTCCCGTCCGCCTCACAGTGATCCGGGAGCGGCAGCCGCTGGAGATCCTCCTGCGGCGGTGAGGCTCACTCGTAGCGGAGCGCGTCGATGGGGTCCAGCACCGCGGCCCGGCGCGCGGGCCAGATGCCGAAGAAGAGACCGATGGCGGCGCTGAACGCCAGCGCCACCAGCACCGCCTGCCCCGCCACCACGGTGTCCCACTCCGCCAGGCGCTTCACCGCCTCCGCGGCGCCGTAGCCCACCGCCACACCCAGCAGCCCCCCCAGTACGCAGAGCGTGAGCGCCTCCACCAGGAACTGGAGGAGGATCGCCCTCCTGGTGGCGCCCAGCGCCTTGCGGACGCCGATCTCCCGGGTCCGCTCCGTCACCGACACCAACATGATGTTCATGATGCCGATTCCGCCCACGATGAGGCTCACGCCGGCGATCCCCGCCAGGAGCAGCGTGAAGGTGCGCTGCGTCTCCTGAAAGGTGGCCAGGAGGTCGGCGGAGTTCCGGATGTTGAAATCGGCGTCCTCTCCCGGCCGGATGCGGTGCTGCCGGCGCATCACCCCGTCGATGACGGCGTAGGCCTGATCCAGCTCCCCGGTGGTGGCGGTGGCCACGTAAATCGCGTTGAGGCGGTCTCGACCACCCATGACGCGGTACTGCGCGGTGGACTGGGGAATGAACACCTGGTCGTCGGGGCGGAACCAGGCGGCGTCCCCCTTCTCCGCCAGCACCCCCACCACCTCGAAGGGGATCCCCCGGATCTGGATCGTCTCGCCCACGAGCTGCTCCGGCGGAAGCTCCCCGAGCTGGTCCGGCACGTTGAAGCCCAGCACGGCCACCCGCCTCCGCCCGTTCACCTCCCCCTGATGGAAGAAGCGGCCTGCCACCAGCTTGTGATCGTACATCTCGAAGTAGTCGGGCCAGACGCCGAGGACCGAGAGGTTGGCGTTCCACCGCAGATACGCGATCTGCATGCGGGACTGGATCTCCGGCGAGACCTTGAGGAAGTCGCCGGCCTCGGACTTGAGCGCTTCCGCATCCTCCAGGGAGAGGCGCGCATCGCCCCGCGAGACTCCGAACGAGAAGTGCTGACCGGGCCGGATGGTGAGGACGGTGGTGCCCATCCGGCTGATCTGCTCCTGCACGCGACGCTGCGCGCCCTCGCCCAGCGCCACCATGGTGATGACCGCCGCCACACCGATGACGATACCCAGCGTGGTGAGGACCGAGCGGAGCACGTTGGCCCGGATGGCCCCCATGGCCACCAGGATGATCTCCCAGACCAGCACGCCTCAGCGCCCCCTTCCGCCGCGCGGCGCGCGGCCCCCGAAGGGGGAGCCCCCGAACCGTTGACGCATCCGGTTCAGGAACTCCTGCTGCTGCGCACGGAGCTGAGCCGCGCCCACGATGACCAGCGTCTCACCGTCCTCCACACCGCTCACCACCTGGGTCCGGTCCCAGTCGTTGAGTCCCACCTGCACGAGACGGGGCTCCGGAACGCTGTCGGCTTCCAGGACGAAGACGACGGCGGGCCGGGTGTTGACGTGCGTTGCGGCGGACGCGTCCGGAGCCGCGGCAGCGCCACGCCCTCGGCGCGCACCGGCCAGCGCCGAGAAGTCGATGCCCAGCGCCCGTGCGGCGG
>WGEM01000177.1 GCA_015492755.1 Gemmatimonadota bacterium
CCCTCCGGCGGCGGAGGGAGCGCAGGCTCGGTGCGGCGGAAGAAGGTGGTCTCCACCCCGTTGGTGAGCGCCTCCACCCGCCGGCCAGGGGCGATGCGCTCCGCCACGCGGGCGATCTCGCGGCTGGCCGCCAGGTTGTAGTCCGCGGCCTCGATGAAGCGCCGGAAGAGGGGACGCCAGAACCACGAGTCGGCGCGTTTGAGGAAGTGGCTGGTGTGATACGTCGTCACCAGCGGCGCGCCCGCCACCCGTTTCGCCGCCACCCCGGGGATCACCGAAGCGATGTCCTGGGCGTGTACGATGTCCACGCCGGCGCGGGCGAGGCGCCGCATGGGAGGCACCGACGCCAGCCCGTGCGCCACCCAACCCGGGGTGTTACGCGCCGGGAGCCAGACGCGCTCCACGCGCACGCCGTCCATCACCTCGGAGGGCGGGAGCCCGGGCCGCGACCGGGAGGTCACCATGGTGACGTCGTGGCCCCACGACGCCAGCGCCCGGCAGAGGTAGTAGACGTGGCTCTCCAGCCCGCCCACCTCGGGGGGGAAGTACACGCAGTGCATCAGGATCCTCACCGCCGCCAGTCCTCCGTGCGGCGGGGCACGCCCAGGAGCTCCGACGCGACGATGTCCGCGATGCGCTCCCCCGCCCTGCCGTCGCCGTAGGGGTTCGGCGGGGCGTCGCTCGGTGGCCGCGCCAGCGCCGCCTCGGCGCGCTCCAGAATCCGGGCGCGGTCCGTGCCCACCAGTTCCGCCACGCCGGCCTCCACGCCCTCGGGACGCTCCGTCACGTCGCGAAGCACCAGCACCGGCGTGCCGAAGGTGGGGGCCTCCTCCTGGATGCCGCCCGAGTCCGTGAGCACCAGGTCCGCTTCACGGAGCGCCCGGACCAGGTCGAGGTACCCCACGGGCCGGGTGAGGTGGATCCGTGGGTGGCCGGAGAGGATCTCCCGGGCGGGACCCGTCACGTTGGGGTTGGGGTGCACGGGGTAGACCACGTGCAGCTCCGGGTGGCGGTCCGCCAGTTCCCGCACGGCGCCCAGCGCTTCCCGCAGCGGCTCGCCGAAGGACTCCCGCCGGTGTGCCGTCAGGAGCACCAGGCGCGCGGCGGGATCCGCCACCACCCGTGCCAGCGCCTCGTCGTGGATGGGACGCTCGGCGGCCGCCACCTCCAGGAGCGCATCCACCACGGTGTTTCCCGTGACGTGGATCCGCTCCGGGGGCGTGCCCTCCGCGAGGAGCGCCTGGCGGGCCCGCTGGGTGGGTGCGAAGTAGAAGTCGCTCAGCGCGTCGGTCATCACCCGGAAGAGCTCCTCCGGGTACGGGGCCCACTTGTCGTGGGAGCGCAGGCCCGCCTCCACGTGGCCCACGCGTACCCGCTCGAAATACCCCACCAGCGCCCCCACGAAGACGGTGGCGGTGTCACCCTGGACCAGCAGGATGTCGGGGGCGAAGTCGCGCACCACCTCGCGCAGACCGTCCAGCGCCCGGTGCACCACGTCGTAGAGGCTCTGCCCCTCCGTCATGATCTCCAGGTCGTAGTGCGGCTGCATGGAGAAGGTCTCCAGGACCTGATCCACCAGGTCGGAGTGCTGCCCGGTGAGGACGAGACGGGTCTCCAGCTCTGGAGCGTAGGGTCGGAGCGCCTCCAACACCGGCGCCATCTTGATGGCTTCGGGGCGGGTGCCGACGATGACGAGGACGCGCCCGCGCGGCTCGCCCGGCGCGCTCACGACCGGGATCCCTTTCGCTTGAGGCCCTCCACCTCATGCTGGAGCTGCGCGATCTGCTCCGAGAGCAGGCCGAAGCCCAGGAGGAGGAAGCCCAGCGTCTCCAGGAGCATCACCAGGTAGAGGAGCGGCCGGTACCCCATGGGCGGGATGTACGGATCGAATCCCAGCAGGGGATGGACGAAGCGCAGATAGACCGCCACCAGGCCCACCAGGACGCCCAGCGCCGCCAGCGCCAGCCCGGTGCCTCCGAAGAGGAGGAGCGGCTTGCGGGAGAAGAAGAGGAGGAACCACACCGAAATGAGGTCCACCACGCCCACCAGAATCCTGAAGAGCCCCCGGTACTTGGATTCGCCGGCGCGCCGTTCGTGCAGCTCCACGTCGATTTCCGTGACGCGGGCGCCGCGCGCGTGGGCCAGGACCACGAAGAAGCGGTGCCAGTCGTGGCGGAGTGTGAGCCCCTCCAGGACCTCCCGGCGGAACGCCTTCATGGAGTTCAGGTCCGACACCGGCACGTTGAAGATGCGCTGCGAGAGCCGGTTGTAGATGGACGACACCACCCGCTTGTCGTAGGCGCCCACCTTTCGCCCGGTGACGATGTCCCATCCCTCCGCCAGCCTGTCCAGGAAGCGGGGGATCTCGTCGGGACTGTGCTGGAGGTCGGCGTCGAAGAGGACCAGGTACGCGCGATCCGTGGCGGCGGCGGCGGTGAGCATCGCTTCCGTCTTTCCCAGGTTGGTGGGGTGGCGGAGGATCCTGAACGCCTCCCACCCCGCAGCCTCCCGCTCGGCCACCTCGGCGGTGCCGTCGGTGGATCCGTCGTCCACGAAGAGAACCTCCCCCTGGAGGCCATGCGCCTCGAAGGCGGCCTTGAGTTCCCGGACCAGGTCGGGAACCACCTCCGCCTCGTTGTACGCGGGTATCACAACCGCGAAGTCATGTCTCGGATGGGGCGTGCTCATACGCGCTTTCGCATGCGTGCGGGGAGGATCCCCAGCTGGTCACGGTACTTGGCCACGGTGCGCCGGGCGATCTTGATCCCGTCCTCCCGCAGCAGCTTGACGATGGCCTGGTCGGTGAGCGGTTTCGCAGGGTTTTCCTCGGCGATGAGCGCCTTGATCTTGTCCTTCACGCCCCGCGCCGAGATGTCTTCCCCGCTGGTGGTCTGGATGCCGCTGGAGAAGAAGAACTTGAGGGGAAACACGCCCCGGGGCGTCTGGACGTACTTCTGGTTGGTCACCCGCGACACCGTGGACTCGTGCATCCCGATGTGCTCGGCCACCTCGCGCAGCGTCAGCGGTTTGAGGTACTGCACGCCCTTCTCGAAGAAGTCGCGCTGACGGTCCACGATGAAGTTCATGACCTTCAGCATCGTCTGCCGCCGCTGCTCGATGGCCTGCACGATCCAGTTGGCGGAGTTGAGCTTGTTGGAGATGAACTCACGGTTTTCGCCGGTGAACTTCTTCTTGTCCGCGGCGATGTCGCGATACGCCTTGGAGATCCGGAGCCTCGGAAGGCTGGTGTCGTTGACGAAGACCATGTACTCGCCGTCGATCTTCTCCACGATGAGGTCCGGGATCACGTACTGCTCCGGCGCCGCCGAGTACTTCAGGCCTGGTTTGGGGTCCAGGTGCGCGAGCAGGTCGGCGGCGTCCTGCACTTCGCGGGCGGTCACCCCCAGTTCGCGGGCGATGTCGTTCCACCGATGGTTGATGAGCTCGTCGAAGTGGTCCCGGACGATGCGGTAGGCCAGTGAGTCCTCCTCGCCCCGCTGCCGGAGCTGAATCAGGATGGACTCGCGCACGTCACGCGCCGCCACCCCGGGGGGATCGAAGCCCTGGATCACCTCCAGCATCCGCTCCGCTTCCTCCAGCGTGTACGGGCGGAAGACCTCCTCGATCTCCGCGAGCTCCTCGGCGCGGGCCTCCTCGTCCTCGATCTTCTCCGCCGCCTCCACCGCCGCCGGGCGGACCTCCTCCAGCCACTGGTTCACGCCGTCCACCACCGCCTGGAGATCGCAACCCAGCATCCCGTCGTCATCGATGTTGCCGATGATCTCCTCGCCGAGGCGCTGCTCGCGCTCGGTGAGGTGCGAGAGGCGGAGCTGTTCCAGGAGGTGGTCGTGGAG
>WGEM01000178.1 GCA_015492755.1 Gemmatimonadota bacterium
GCCCAGGGGGACATGGACCTCTCGGAGCAGATCAAGAACCTGATGTTCGTCTTCGAGGACATCATCAAGCTGGACGACAAGGGTGTGGCTCGCCTGCTCCGAGACGTGGACACGCGAGAGCTGGCCATGGCGCTGAAGCTGGCCAGCGAGGAGCTCAAGGAGAAGATCCTGGGCTCCATGTCGTCGCGCGCCCGCGACGCGCTCCTGGAAGAGATGGAGTTCCTCGGCCCGGTGCGAGTGAGCGACGTGGAGGCGGCGCAGGCCAGCATCGTGAAGATGGCGCGTGCGCTGGAGGAGGCGGGCGAGATCGTGATCGGAGGCAGCGATGACATGGTCATCGAATAACTCCGACGGCGCCCGCGGCTGGCGCTGGGCGGAGATCCGGGCCACCTCCGCCGTGGAGGAGGCCCGCCGGGAGGAAGCCCGTCAGGCGCGGCACCTCAAAGAGGTGGAGGAGGCGTATGAGCGCGGATTCCGCGATGGTCGGGCCCGGGCGCGGGCGGCGGCCAGAGCGGAGCTGGCGTCGGCGCTCCAGACGCTGGTGGAGGCGGTCTCCCAGGTCCGGGCGCACCGGGAGGCATGGGCGGCCCAGCTGGAGCAGGATCTCGCCGCCCTCTCGGGAGCCATCGCCCAGGTGCTGGTGGGACGTGAGGTCCAGACGGACCCCAGGGTGGTATCCGAACTCACACGACGCGCCGTGGCGCACTTTCCCACCGATGAACCGCTACGGATCCGGCTCAACCCCGAAGATCTCCAGCGCCTGGAGAGCGTGGGCGAGACGGAGGAGGTGACGGGAGCGCGCACCGTTCGCTGGATCCCCGACGACGAGATCGTTCCGGGCGGTTGTGTGGTGGAAGGGCCGGATAAGGTCGTGGACGGGCGCCTGGACGAGGCGGTCCGGCGAATCGTGCGGAGGCTCGTCGATGCGTGAGACATTGCTGGAACGGGTCCGCACATCTTCGCGCTTCGCTCAGTACGGGCGCGCCACCCGCGTGGTGGGCCTCGTCATCGAGGCGGTGGGTGTGGATGTGGCCATGGGTGAGCTCTGCCGCATCCGGAGTCTCACCCACGACGCCACGGTCATGGCCGAGGTGGTGGGCTTCCACGAACGCGGCGTGCTCCTCATGCCGCTGGGGGACACCGACGGGATCCACCCTGGAAGCGCCGTGGAGCCCATGGGGCGGTCGCTGGGTCTGGACGTGGGGCCCGGCCTGCTGGGCCGCACCCTCGACGGGCTGGGCAGACCCATGGACGGACTGGGTGAGATCGGGCCCACCGTGCGGGTGTCCCTCACCTCGGAGCCGCCCAACCCCCTGGAGCGCCGCCCCATCGACGAACCGTTGGCCACCGGCGTGCGGGCCATCGACGGCCTGCTGACGCTGGGCCGTGGCCAGCGCATCGGGATCTTCGCCGGATCCGGCGTCGGGAAGAGCACGTTACTGGGCATGATCGCCCGGCACGCCCAGGCCGACGTGAACGTCATCGCGCTCCTGGGGGAGCGGGGCCGCGAGGTCCGGGACTTCATCCAGAACGCCCTCGGCCCGGAGGGGCTGGCCCGCTCGGTTCTGGTGGTGGCCACCGGAGACCAGAGCGCGCTGGTGCGGGCCCGTGGGGCGCTGGTGGCCACCGCCATCGCCGAGTACTTCCGGGACCAGGGTCGCCAGGTCCTCCTCATGGTGGACTCGGTGACGCGCGTGGCCATGGCGTGGCGCGAGATCGGCCTGGCGGTAGGTGAGCCCCCCACCACCAAGGGGTATCCCCCGTCGGTGTTCGCGCAGCTTCCGCGACTGCTGGAGCGGGCCGGGAACGCGCACCAGGGAGGCATCACCGGCATCTACACCGTGCTGGTGGAAGGCGACGACTTCAACGAACCGGTGGCCGACCATGTGCGGTCGGTGGTGGACGGCCACGTGGTCCTCAGCCGGCGCCTGGCCACCTCGGGTCACTTTCCGGCCATCGAGGTCACCGAGAGTGCCAGCCGGGTCCGGGATCAGATCGTGAGCCGCGACCACCTGACCGCCGCCGCGGAGATCACCTCCCTCGTCGCCGCCTACCGCGAGAAGGAGGATCTCATCTCCGTGGGCGCGTACCAGCCGGGGAGCGATCCGCGCCTGGACGTGGCGATTCGACTCCGCGACGACATCCAGCGCTTTCTCCGGCAGGAGCCGCACGAAGTCTCCGACTTCGCCGATACCCGCGACATGCTCTTCTCACTGGCGGCCAGCGCGCACGAGGGGGCGGCGGCATGAGTGCGTTCCGCTTCTCCCTGGAGAAGGTGCTGGAGCTCCGCAAGCGCACCGAAGAGGAGTCGGCACGCCACCTGGCCACGGCGCGCCGCGAGGCGGACGAGGCCCGCCGGGCACGGCAGGCGCTGGAGGAGGCCCGGAACGCCGGCTTCGACAAGCTCACACGCGCCCACGGCGCGGGCGGCGCGGTGGGACACCTCCAGAACCTCATGTACGTGCTGGCGAAGGTGGACGAGCAGATCCGCGAGGCGGACGCCGCGTGTCGGCGTGCGGAGGAAGCCGTGGCCGAGCGCATGCGTTGCTACCACGACGCCCTCCGCCACCGCAAGATGCTAGACCAGTTGCGCGAGAAGCATCTGGAGGCGTGGAAGTCGGAGGAGGCCCGCGAGGAGCAGAAGACGATGGACGAGATCGCCCTGGCGCGGCACGGCCGCACCGGGGGCGTGACCCCGACGGAGTCGGAGTGAGATGGGTGCCTTCAAGCTGGGACTGATCGGCCTTCTTCTGGGTGTGGTTGCCGGAGCGTGGGTGGGCGGAACCCGGGAGAAGGAGAGGCTGGTGGCGGAGTACGAGGC
>WGEM01000179.1 GCA_015492755.1 Gemmatimonadota bacterium
ACATGGAGGCGTGGCTGGTCTTTCGCAGCGCCGGGGCGCCCAGGGCGCGGAACCGCCCCCGGCCGTCGTTCATCCAGATGAAGTCTGGGCTTTCGAAGTCGTTGGCCACGTAGAGGTCGGGGTCGCCGTCGTCGTCCAGGTCGCGGAAACGGGCGGTGAGCCCCCACTCCTGCGGCTCCGTCTCCAACGGCGCGCCGTCGGCCTCCCGGAACCGGGGGCCCAGAACGGGCTCCCGCCGGAAGCGGCCGGACCCGTCGTTGATGTAGAGGTCGTCGGCTTCGCCGAACTCCCAGCTCATGACGCCTTCCGGGCCCATCACCACCCGGTAGTAGTCCCGGTACTTCTCGTTCACCACCCAGGTGCCGTCGCGTTCCTCCAGCACCGGCGTTTCACGGCGCTCCTCGGGGCTGAAGACGTCCGCCGCACGCAAGAGGCGGTAGTTGGCGGCGTAAAGATCCAGGTCGCCGTCTCCGTCGATGTCCGCCAGCGTCAGCGTGCTGCCCGCCCGCTTCAGCGTGAACCCCGCCTCCCCCGAGGCGTCGGTGAAGTGTCCCGTTCCGTCGTTGCGCAGGAGCGCAGGCGGCGCGCCCATGGCGGCGATGAGGGCGTCCAGATCGCCGTCGCCGTCCACGTCGGCCAGCGCCACGCCGGTGGGGCGCCGGTCCGGGAGGGCCACCCCGGCCTCGTCGGTGGCGTCCTCGAACCGGAAACCTCCCCGGTTCAGGTAGAGGCGGTTCTCGCCGGCGGTGTGGGTGAAGAAGAGGTCGGGGCGGTGGTCGCCGTTCACATCGCCCACCGCCACACCCGCGCCGTTGGCCAGGTGCTGGTTGAGGGTGAGCATCTCGTCGTCGGGGTCGTTGACGAAGTCCACGCCGGTGCGACGGGGCTCCAGGCGGGTGAATCCGGCGGCGGCCCCCTCCGCCTCGGAGAGCGCTCTCCAGCGCACGTCGCCCTCCTGGTGCCACTCGGGGGGACGCTCGCCGCACCCGGCGGTGGCGGCGGCCCACAGAAGCACGAGGCCCCGGTGCCCCCACGGGCCGGAGGCGCGAGGGCGATGAGGCGGAATCGAGGACGTCCGGGTGCTTCGGCGCATGAGCGTGTGACGGGAGTGACGGATCCTGGGGAGGGGTAAGGAGGCGTCAAGGCGCGCCGGAGGCAACCCCACCGGGACGTCCTCAGGCCCTGGACGGACATTCCCGGGCGCGTTCGGCGTACGGAACACCGGGACATCCGTTCGCATACCCACGCAGAGGCCGTGGATCGCCGAATCCGGGAGCGCAGGACCGCCGTGATGGGAGTTCGAACCGCCACCGCCGGCCGAGCCGGCTGGAAGCCACGCACGCTGCCGCTGGCGGCGGTGTGCGCGGCGCTCCTGGGTGCCGGCGCGTGCGAGACCGGGCTCGACCCCACGCCCGATGACGGCTCCCCGCCGGGCCCCGATGTCCGGGCGCCCTTTCCCATCGATCGGGGCGACGAGGGGATCGACACGCCGGGCAAGTACAAGGGCCTCTGGTTGCGGCTGGTGAACAACGGGGAACCGGAGGTGACGTCGGTGGACGGGATCATCGGCGTCGTGTGCCTGGGGATGAGCGACGCCGCCGACGAGTGTGCCGACTTCGTTGCCCGCATCAACAGCCACTGGCTGAACGAGGTGGCCGGCGACGTGGTGGTCCTCAACTGCAGTCGGGAAGCGTTCGGCGTCGAGCACTGGATCGATCCCGCGTACGACGACGAGACATGGGGGGCCTGCCTCTACCTGCTCATGCCCTTCCTCGGCATCCGCCCCGAACAGATCCGGGTGGTTTACCACAAGGCGGCCAACCACAGCACTGTGGACGAGCTGGGTCGTCCGTTGCCGCCCTATCCGGACTCCGCATCGAACTATCACCGGCTCTACCGGAACCTGGGCGCCTTTTCGGAGCGGCTGAAGACCTTCTTCCCCAACGTGCAGGCGGTCTACACCTCGTCACGCGCCTACGGGGGGTACGCCAGGGTGCCGGGACGCGGCGAGCCGGTGGCGTACGAGGAGGGCCACGCCGTCAACTCATGGCTGGCGGACAATCCCACCGTGGGTGGCGTCTGGTACGGCTGGGGCGCGTACGTCTGGGCGCCGCCGTGCCTCTCGGACGAGGTGAACGGCGCAGGCGTGTGCTTCGAGCCGGCGGACTTCGACGCCGACGGAGTCCACCGATCCGGGCAGGGCAGGGGAAAGATCAGCTGGATGATGCACCAGCGCCTCCTGCACGAGGGCTGGTACCGGCGCTGAGCGCCCGCAGAAATGCGCGCACCGCGCCGGCGGGGTCGTCGGCGGTCATGATGGCGCCGGCGGCGGCGACGCCCGCGGCGCCCGCCGCCATCACCTCCGGAACCCGCTCCGGGGTGATCCCCCCGATGGCCACCACGGGGAGGCGGACCGCGGCCACCACCCGGGCCAGTCCCTGCAGTCCGATGACCGCGCCCGCATCCGGCTTGGTGGTGGTGGGGTACACGGTGCCGCACCCGATGTAGGAGGCTCCGTCCTGTTCCGCGACGTGGGCACGGTGCGGTTCATCGGTGGAGTGCCCCACGAGAATGGCGGGAGGCACGAACCGCCGTACCGCCGCCACGGGGAGGTCATGGGGCCCCACGTGGACCCCGTCGGCGTCGGCGGCCAGAGCGACATCGGGCCGGTCGTTCACGAAGAGGAGTGCTCCGGCCCTGCGGGTGAGGCGGCGGAGCACCATGGCGTCGTCCAGGAGCTCCGCCGCGCCGGCGCCTTTATTTCGGAGCTGCACGGCGGGCGCTCCCGCCGCCAGCGCCTCCGAGACCACCTCCACGAAGTCGCGCCCGGCGGCAAGCCCGCGGTCTGCCACCACGATGAGCCGCAGACGACGCCGGAGATCGCGTGGGCTCACCGTCCCTCCTGGCGCTCCTGCCGGGCCCGCTCGTTGATGAGGCGGCGCGACTCCGCCTTCGCCCGATTGTGCTCGGCCAGCGTCCGGGAGAAGACGTGCGAGCCATCCGGACGGGCCACGAAGTAAAGGTATTCTTCCTCGGCAGGCCAGAGCGCGGCGTCGATGGCCGCCTCCCCCGGCGCGCCGATGGGGCCGGGGGGAAGTCCCCGGTGCGCGTAGGTGTTGTACGGGTCGTCGCGGACGGAATCGATGGCGGCGTAGAGAAGTCGCTCCCGTGGTCCGCCCAGGGCGTAGAGGACGGTGGGATCCGCCTGGAGGAGCCATCCGCGGCGGAGGCGGTTGTGATACACCGAGGCGATGCGCGGCATCTCGTCTACCTTGCGCGCTTCCGCCTGGATGATGGACGCCAGCGTCACCAGCTCCCGCTCCGTCATCCCCAGCGAGTCCAGGCGCGCCCGCCGCCGGTCGCTCCAGACGGCCTTGTAGCGCTCCGCCATGGTGCGGATCACCTCCTCCACCGCCACACCCGGCGCGAAGTGGTAGGTGTCGGGGAAGAGGTACCCCTCCAACGTGGGTCCGGGGAGCTCCAGTCGCCGCACCGATGTGGTGTCCTGGAGCGCGGCGCGCACCTCGTCCGCCGGACGGCCCGTGAGGGCGGCGATGGGCTCCACCATCTGATCCAGCCGGTACCCCTCGGGAATGGTGAGGGCCTCGGTGAGGACCTCACCACGCGTGAGTCTTCCCAGGATCTCGCCCCACCCCATGTCGGTGCGCAGCGCGTAGCGCCCCGCCCGGATCCGGTGATCGTCGCCCCGCAGTCGTGCGTACAGCACGAAGAGGCCGCGGGTGCCCACCAGGCCCCGGGCCTCCAGGGTGTCGGCGACGGCGGAGAGGGTGGCCCCTTCCGGGACGGTGATCTCCACCCGCTCGCCCCGGGCGTCGCCGCACGCCGCGGCGACGCACAGCGCGCTGGCCATCAGGAGCGCGTGCGGCGCCCGGAACCTCGGGGAGAGCCGCCTCATCGGTCGCCGGCCGCCACGCGGCGGTCGAGCCATGCCTGAAGGATGAGCTGAGCTGCGGCGGCGTCCACGCGGCCGCGCTCCCGGCGCTGCGATTTCCGCAGGCCCACGCCGCGCACCGCCCGCTCCGCCCGGACGGAGGTCATGCGTTCATCCACGAAGTCCACCCCCACGTTCAGGCGCCGGCCCAGCTCCTCGCCCCACGCCCGCACCTGCGCGCACCAGGCGTCCTCCACGCCCGGCAAGGTCAACGGCAGGCCCACCACCAGATGCGTGACGCCGTGTTCCCTCGCCACCTCTTCGATCCGGATGAGCGGCATTCGCTTCCCTCTGCGCCGCTCCACCGTCTCCAGCGGCGACGCGATGGTGCCCGTGGGGTCGCTGAGCGCGAGACCGATGCGGCGCTCACCGAAGTCGATACCCAGCGCGCGGATCCCGGAGCCTTCAGGCAGCGTCCAATGCCTCCTGGAGCTCCACTCCGTCTAGCAGCCGCCCGTAGAGCTCGTGGATGGCCTCCTCGGATCCGAAGGCGAAGCGGCAGCCGTCGTCGCCACGGGCCAGGCAGGTGATCTCCAAGACTGCGATGGGTGCGCCCACCAGGGTGGAGAGGAGCCCCGAGATGAAGCCGGTGGAGAAGAAACAGCTCGCCTCAGGATCCTTCTCCTGAGCCGCCGCCTCCGCCCAGGCTCCCGCCTGGAGCACCGCCACGGCGCCGTGTGTGCCGTCCAGCGTCAGGGAGCCCCACCCGCGGCGCTGGAAGTACTCCGACACCGCCGACCAGAAACGCCGCGCGGACATGCGGCGGACGTCCTCGGGGTCACCGAACTGCCGTGCGGCGTGCACCCCGGCGTCGTACCCCGCCCGATGCAGCGCGTGGATCGTGGGGAGTGCTCCGGCCTCCTTGGTGAGCTCGGCGCGGAGCGCCGCGAATGCGGATACGGGCACCGCGATCTCCCGGGGTGCGACGCCGGTACTGTCCATGTCCTCTCCGTGTCCGTAGCCCTCTCGAGGGAATGTCGGGTACGCACGACGCCGACGCCACTTAGCGTCCCGACCCGGCGACGCTAATATACAACACATCGCAGAGTTACGACCTGGAGGAAGTCATGGAATACGAGCACGAGGGACAGGTGGTCACCTTCCTGTCGGGCCTGCTGCTGGGTGCCGTCATCGGGGCCGGCGTGGCGCTCCTCACGGCGCCGCAGCCGGGGAAGAAAACCCGCCGCCGGCTCCGGAAGCGGGCGCTGGAGGTGCGGGACAGCGCCGGCGAGCGTCTGGAGGCCCTGGCGGACGAGGTGAAAGGACGCGTGGACGACGCCTTCGAGGGCGCTCGACGCCGCCTCTCCCACTGAGCGCGTGATTCCGGCGCGCATCATCGAGCGCAAGCGCGAGGGCGAGGCCGTCGAGGCCGGCGCGCTACGGGGGTTTCTGCACGCCTATCTCCGGGGGGAGGTCCCGGACTACCAGATGGCAGCCTTCCTCATGGCGGTGTACTTCCGGGGCCTCGACGAGACGGAGACCGATACGCTCGTCTCCTGCATGCTGGAGTCGGGTGAGGTCCTGGACCTCTCGTACCTGGACGCGCCGAGGGTGGACAAGCACTCCACCGGCGGTGTGGGGGACAAGATCTCCCTGGTGCTGGCGCCGCTGGTGGCCTCGCTGGGTGTGTACGTACCCATGATGTCGGGGCGGGGGTTGGGCCATACCACCGGCACCCTGGACAAACTCGAGGCGATCCCGGGATTCCGCACGGCGCTCACGCTGGATGAGTTCCGGAGCGTGCTGGAGCGTGTAGGCTGCGCCATGATCGGCCAGACGGCGGAGATCGCGCCGTTGGACCGACGGCTCTATGCGCTTCGGGACGTCACCGGGACCGTTCCGGTCCGCGCCCTCATCGCCGCAAGCATCATGAGCAAGAAGCTGGCGGAAGGCCTCACCGGACTCGTCCTGGACGTGAAGGTGGGAGAGGGCGCCTTCATGCCGGAAGAGGATCGGGCGCTCGCTCTGGCCCGCGAGATGGTGCGCATCGGTACTGCGCGGCGCCTGCCCACGGTGGCCCTCCTCACGGCCATGGACCGCCCTCTGGGGTGTGCGGTGGGGAACGGGCTGGAGACGGCGGAGGCCATCCGGTGTCTGCAGGGGGAAGGCCCGGAAGATCTCCGAGCGCTGGTCCTCCTCGAGGCTGCGGAGATGCTTCTCCTGGCGGAGGGCGCGCAGGACGACGACCCAGAAAGACGTGCGGACGCCCTGGCGAGGGCCGGAGATGCGCTGGACGGAGGAGCCGCGCTTGAACGGTTCGTACGTCTGGTGGAAGCCCAGGGCGGTGATCCCGCCATCGTGGACGACCCGGACCGGCTCAGGAGCGCCCCCGTCCGGCGGGTGGTGGAGGCCACGTGCTCCGGCGTGGTGCGCCGCGTACGGCCGCGCCTGCTGGGGGAGGCGGTGGTGGAGCTGGGGGGAGGCCGGCGCCGCATGGACGATCCCATCGATCCGCGCGTAGGCTTCGAGCTCCAGGTACGCCCCGGCGACGCGGTGGCGGTGGGCGCTCCGCTCTGCACCGTCCACGCCGCCTCCGAGGCGGATGCCGATCTCGCGGAAGCGCGGGTGAGGTCCGCCATCCAGGTGGCCGACGAGGGAGCGGAGGGACTCCGCCCCCTCGTCTCCCACCGGGTGGACGCGTCGGGTGTACGGGTACTCGGTGACCGGGAGGGGGTCGCTACCGCCGGATGATCCGCGGGACCCGGAACCGGCGATTCGACCGGTCGCAGAACTCCGTGGGCTCCGTACCAGGGATGTAGTACTCCAGGTAGCGGTCCTCTTCCGGACACCACCGCGAGGCCAACTTCCCGGTCTTCCGGTCCACCAGCACCGCTCTGAGGCCCGGCAGGAGCGGCCACCGCTCGGGAACGGGGAGGAGGGGAAGCTGGTCCGGCACGCCCGCCTCCTCGTCGCCCTCCACGCCGTAGTACACCCGTCGCATGAAGGTGCCCCACACCGGAGCGGCCAGCCCCCCGCCGGTGGCCTGGCGCTTCCCGGGACCCAGCTCGAAGATGGGGACCGGCGTGTCCATTCCGAACCAGACCGTGGCCAGGAGGTTCGGCGTGAACCCGGTGAACCAGACGTCCGTCCCGTCGTTGGTGGTTCCGGTCTTTCCGGCAGCGGGCACCTCCGGCGGCAGGCCTGCCCGCACCCGGATGGCGTTGTACCCGGTGCCGCGGGTCACGACGTCTTCCAGCATCGACACCATGATCCTCGCCACCAGGGAATCCAGAACCTGCGTGCGCTCGGGCTGAGGCGCCCAGAGCACGTTGCCGTCGGCGTCCTCCACCCGGAGGATCGGGAAGGGGGTCACCTTGGCGCCCAGGTTGGGAAAGGCGGAATATGCCTCCGCCACCTGGATGGGAATGACCTCCGCGGCGCCGATGGTGGTGGAGGGGAAGCGCTCGATCTCGGTGCGGATTCCCATGCGGCGCGCCGTCTGGGCCACCGTTTCGATGCCCACCTCCTCCCAGCCCAGCTTGATGGCGATCATGTTGGTGGAGGTGTAGAGGCCCTCTCGGATGGTCATGGGGCCCTTGAAGACGTTGCCGAAGTTCGAGGGACGCCAGTCCTCTCCGCTTACCTGCGGATAGACCACCGGCGCGTCCACGATGACGTGCGACGCCGGAATGCCGCTGGCGATGGCGGCGGTGTAGACGAACGGCTTGAAGGACGAACCCGCCTGTCGGCGCGCCAGGCGCACCCGGTCGAACTTGGATTGCTCGTAGTCACGCCCTCCGATGTAGGCCAGCACATGTCCCGTGGCCGGATCCAGCGCCACGAACGCCCCCTGCAGATAGGGTGTGGAGCCGGGGAAGCTCTCCACGGTGTCGAAGGCTTCGTACCGGGGGTGCTTGAAGTGGGCCGTGTCGCCCTCGATGGCCGCCCACCCCTCCTCCATGGCGCGGCGCGCCAGGCGCTGCATCTCCACGTCCAGTGTGGTATAGACCCGCAGCCCTCTCCGGTAGATCTCCTGCCCGAAGCGGTCCTGGAGGATCTGGCGGACCCATTCCTCGAAGTATGGCGCCACCGATTCCGTGGTACGCTCCGGCTCCCGTTCCGGGAGCGGGTAGCGCTTCCAACGCTCCGCCTCCTCGGGCGTGAGATAACCCTGCTCCGCCATCCGCGTCAGCACGAGGTCGCGCCGGCGCTTCGCGCGGTCCGGGTGGCGGAAGGGATCATAGCGGGCAGGAACGTTCAGGATGGCCGCCAGGAGCGCCGCCTCCGCCACATTCACCTCGGTGATGTCTTTGCCGAGATAGTTTCGCGCGGCATTCTGGAAACCGTACCCGCGCCCCATGTACACCTCGTTCAGGTACGCTTCCAGGATCTGGTCCTTCGTGTAGGACCGCTCCAGGTCCAGCGCCACCTGGACCTCCTTCAGCTTGCGAATGATCCGGCGCTCGAAACCGATCTCGTCGAAGAGGTTCCGGGCGAGCTGCTGCGTGATGGTGCTCCCGCCGCCCAGATTGCGGAAGGTGAGCACGCCGAACGCGGCTCGAGCGATGCCGCGGGGGTCGAAGCCGTGGTGCTGGTAGAAACGTTTGTCCTCGATGGCCACCACCGCCTGTGGCACGTATTCCGGAAGGGCGTGAATGGACACGGGAGTGCGGCGTTCGTAGCCCAGCTCCCCGATGAGCCGGCCGTCGTGGCTCAGGATCTTGCTGGTCTGCTCGTGCTCGAAGGTCCGGATCTGGGCGATGGAGGGGCAGGCGTCCCCGGCGCAGAGGTTCTGCCACATGCCCCACCCGGCCCCCGCGCCACCGGCGGTGAGGAAGAGCGCCGCCAGGACCAGTGTACGCCACGAGAGGCGAAGCAGGCTGAGGCGCTTCCTCGGCTCGGCGGGTGATCCGGGCGTGTTCGGCTGGGCTCGTACCATAGGATGTGGGTCGATCCGTCTCGACGTGTTCACGTTCATCAACCGAACGGAACCGCGCACGCACGCGGCCGCTCGCAGGTTGCTACCACGGAATGCAAGGCGAGTGCCACGGGGAAGAGGCTCCCCCCTCCGGGGGCGGCCTGCGCCGGGCATACGCATTCCACACGATCGTGGGGAATGCGTCAGGTTCGTCCTTGACTTTGACGCAGAGGCCCCCTCAATTTGTGCCCCGCCGGGCCAGGTCCCGGCGCGCTGGTACGGCTCCCCGGGTTGTGGCGTTCGGACCTGCAGGGCCAGGGGAAACGGGAGCCCCGGGCGTTCCGCCAACCCGGAGTTGAGCTGTTGAC
>WGEM01000180.1 GCA_015492755.1 Gemmatimonadota bacterium
CGGCGATGGCCAGCCACATGAGGTCCCAGGAGATCCCGATGAGGACCTCCTGTCCCCAGGGGTTCGCCGCCTTCCGCCAGATCTCCATCAGACGGCGCTCCGCACCGCCCGGCGAACCAGATTCCGCATGAGGGGAATCTTGTAGTCGTTGTGGCGGAGGGGGCGGGCTCCCTCCACGGCGGCTTCACCCGCGGCGGCGGCCACCTCCTCGCCGCCGGCGGTCCCGGCCACCATCCGCTCCACCTTCTCCAGTCGCAGCGGGTAGGGGGCCACCCCGTTCACGGCGATGCGCGCTTCCCGGATGGTCCCCCCCTCCACGCGGAACGCCGCCGCCACACTGGCCAGCTGGAAGTCCCACGAGCCGCGGTCCCGCACCTTCTCGTAGTAGAACCGAGCATCCGCCCAGTGGGCCGGGAGGTGGACGTGCGTCAGGAGATCATCCGGCTCCAGCACCGTCATGCGGGTGATGTCGATGGCGGGCCCGATGAAGAAGTCCTCCGCGTCGTAGACGCGGGTCTTACGCTCGCTCCGCACAACCATCTTCGCGCCCAGGGCGATGAGCGCCGGCGCGGTGTCGGAAGGATTCACCGCCACGCAACGGCTGCTCCCCAGGATGCAGTGCTCCCGGTTCATGGCGATGGGAGCAGCGGCGTAGCAGGTGTTACCTCCGGCACGGTAGCAGGGCCAGCCGCTCCGGTAGTACCAGCAGCGCGTATCCTGAGTGACGTTCCCGCCCAGCGTGCCCTGGTTCCGGATCTGGGGCGTGGCGACGTGTTCGGCGGCGACGGCCAGGACCGCGAAGGACGCTCGGACCCGGCGATGACGCACCACCTCGGTGAGCGTGGTCATGGCACCGATCTCCAGCCCGCCCTGCGCGTCGCGGATCCCCCGCAACTCCGCGACGCCGCCCAGGTCCACCACCACCTTCGGGCGTTTGATGCGGTCCTTGAGCCAGTCGAAGGAGTCCAGCCCTCCCGCCAGCACCCAGGCCTCCCGCCCGTGCTCCGCCAGGAGCGCCAGCGCGTCGTCCAGCGTGGTGGGCTGGAAGAGGTCGAACGCCGGCATCATGTCACGTACGATGGCCATGGTCTCCTCCTAACCCACGTGTTGCTCGAGAGGCCCGAAGGGGAGCGGCCGCCCCTCAAGCTCCTGCAGAATCAGGTCCGGCGTGAGCGGCGTCCTGCAGAGGCACTCGCCGCCCATGGCGTCGGCGATGGCGCACCCCAGCGCCGCGGCGCCGGCGCCCACCGGAGGTTCGCCGATTCCCTTGGCGCCCACCGGCGTCTGCGGGTCGGGGATGCCCAGCGCGTCCCACTTCATGTCCAGCGGCACGTCCAGGAAGCCCGGAGGCCGCGCGGTGTAGAGACGCTTGGCGAACGGTACACCGTAGCGGCGGTCGAAGACCCACCGCTGGGAGCGCGCCATCCCCATCCCCTGGATGGACCCGCCCAGCACCTGAGCCCCGAGGCTCCTCGGGTGCAGCACCGTCCCGCAGTCGGCGACGCCCACGTACTCCTTGATGTCCACCGTGCCGGTCTCCACGTCCAGCTCCACCAGCGCGAAGCCCGCCACCCACGAGTAGACGCCGCCCTCCCCGCCGTAGTTGTCCTTGGCGATTCCCATGAGCCCCTGCCCCGCCAGCGCCCGTGCCGCCGGCACGGTGGTGGCGTGGATGTCCTCGGGAAGCTCATGCCCGTCGAAGGCTCCGCCCAGCTCGATGGCGCGCTCCGCCACCCGGACGAAGCTCATGCCGGGCCCGCCGCCCCTGCGGAAGACCCGACCCCCGTCCAGGACGTAGTCGTCGGGTGAGCCGCCCAGCGTCATGGCTGCGATGCGGCGGATCTTGCGCGCGGCGTCCATCGCCGCCGCGTGGTTGGCGCGGGTGTGGGCGTGGGTGGTCTGCGAGCCCGCCTGCACCGACGAGCGCGGCATCCCGCGGGAGGAATCGCCCCACACGATCTCCACCTGATCCCACGAGAGGCCCAGGACCTCCGCGGCAGGGCGCGCCGTATCCGCAACCGAATGCGTGCCCAGGTTCCCGATCCCCTGGTGCACGTAGAGTTTGCCGTCGGGCCGGAGGATCATGAGCCCGTCGAAGCCCCGCGACCCCGCGGTGTAGGGCGAGAGGCCGATCCCCACACCGGTGACCTTCGTCCCCTCACGCCGGCCCGAGAGCGCCTGTTTCTCCTCCCACCCGAAGAGCTCGGCGCCCTTCCGCAGCGCCTCCCGTGCGTGCACGCTGGTGAGCGTGGTCCCCCGCGGCCCGAAGCGGACGTCGGGACCCGGTGCGTTCACCAGCCGGATCTGCAGCCGGTCCATCCCGAGTTCCCGCGCCGCCTTGTCCAGCACCGGCTCCAGCATGTTGATGATCTGCGCGCCGCCGGGCCCCCGCTGCGCCGCCTTGGGCGGCGTGTTGGTGAACATCGAGACGGCGCGGAAGCGCATGTTCTCGGGCGTGTAGGTGAGATCGGCGATCATCCCAGCGGTTCCGTAGTCCCGGGATCCGTAGGCGCCGCCCTCCTCCACGATGAAGAGGTCGATGGCGGTGCACTTGCCGTCCTCCCGGAACGCCATCTTCACCCAGCTCTGGAACCCCGGGCGCGCCCGCCCGATGTAGTTCTCCTCGTAGCGGGTCACGCGGTGCATCACGGGGCGGCCGATCTTCCGGCTGAAGATGGCGGGGAGCGCCATGACGGGCGTGCCGGCGATCTTGGAGCCGAAGCCCCCGCCGCAGTACTCGGCAATGAGCACCACGTCTTCCGGATCCATGTCCAGCGCGCCGGCTAGCGCATACTTCGTGCGCTGCGCGCTCTGCGTGGAGACGTAGGCGTAGAGCTTTCCGTTCTGCCAGTACGCCATGTTGGAGCGGGGCTCCATGGGGTGGTGCGTGAGCGACTGGTGGACGATGGCCTCCTCCAGCACCACCGCCGCGTCGGCGAACGCGGCGTCCACGTCGCCCTTACTCCACTCCGAGGTGGCGCGGGCGTTGGCCGGCATCCGACCCGCCTCGATGTCGGCGAAATCCTCCTCGGTCCACTTGATCTCGCTCCACTCACCCTGCTCGTAGAGGTTGCCCTCGAGATAGGCGTTGGGCCCGCCGGGCCGGAGGCTCTCCAGCGGGTCGATGACGAAAGGCAGCGGCTCCAGGTCCAGTTCGATGAGCTCGATGGCCTCCGCCGCGATGGCCTCCGTCTCCGCCGCCACCGCCAGGATGGGTTCCCCCTCGTAGTGGGGTTCGTCGGTGAGCACGGCCTCCCGGGGGCCCTCCCGCTGCGGGACGTCGGACGCGCGCAGGATCCCAAGTACCCCCGGTAGAGCCAGCGCCCGCTCGGCGTCCACCCGCCGCACCCGGCAGTGGGGCATGGGGCTCAGGAGGAGCTTGGCGAACGCCATGTTGTCGGCGCGAAAGTCCTCGGCGTAGCGCGCCCGGCCGGTGATCTTGGCCACCAGATCCGGCGGCGCGATGTCCTTCCCGATCAACTTCTCAGCCATGGGTCCCTCCTGGCGCCGTCACACGCGGCGGGCCAGCTCGGCGGCCCGCATCGCGCAGGTGAGGATCTTGTCGTAGTCGCCGCACCGGCAGAGGTTGCCCGAGAGCGCCATCCGCGCCTCGTCGCGCGTGGGGTTCGGGTTCTCGCGGAGCATCGCGGTCATGCTCATGATGAAGCCCGGCGCGCAGAAGGCGCACTGGAAGCCCCCCTCCTCCAGCACCGCCTGCTGCACCACGCTGAGCTCACCGGTATCGGGGTCTTCCAGGCCCTCGATGGTGGTGATCTCGCGGCCGCGCACCTGATGGGTGAGCGTCGAGCAGGCGTACCGGTTCACGCCGTCCACCAGCACCGTACACGCACCGCACTCCGCCCGGTCGCACCCCAGCTTGGTTCCCGTGAGGTTCAGACGGTAGCGGAGCGTCATGGCCAACGTCTCGTTGGGCAGGACGTCCACGCGGCGGTCCTGGCCGTTGACCCGCAGCGTGATGAGGCGCTCGGTGGCCCCGGGCAGCGTCTGCGCGCGAGAGAGGGCGGGCCGTCCAAGGAAGTGGCTGGTAGCCGACGCCGTGGCCCCCACGGCGATGACGCCCTTGATGAACGCCCGTCGGGAGTACCTCCGCTCCAGCACTCCCACCGAACCGGAATCACTCATGGCACCACTCCGGGCCGAAGGACCGCGAAACCGTCTCGGGCCAGTATAGGGCACCGCCCCGCACCGCGACAGAAGGCCCCGGCGCCTCCCTCGCGTCCCGTGGGGAGTGGACGGACGCGGCGGGTCCTGCCATCCTCCGGCGGCATACATCACACGCACACCGCTCCCCTTCCCCCGCACCATGCGTCTCTTCTCGCCCCTGCTCTTCGTCCTGGCCCTCGTCGCGGGTGCGCCACTCCGTGCACAGACGGCGCGGGGCCCGCTCACCTACGAGGAGGGCGGGCCCCTTCAACGTACGTCCCTCACGCTGTCTCTTATACAC